>JANPAM010000431.1:0-7737 GCA_031429915.1 Sphingomonadales bacterium
CATCGAAGGCGAAGCGCTGGCGACCCTGGTCGTCAACCGGCTGCGTGGCGGCCTCAAGGTCGCTGCCGTCAAGGCCCCTGGCTTTGGTGATCGCCGCAAGGCGATGCTGCAGGATATCGCCATCCTGACCAAGGGTGAGATGATTTCCGAAGACCTCGGCATCAAGCTGGAGAGTGTCACGCTCGGCATGCTCGGCCAGGCCAAGCGCGTCACCATCGACAAGGACAACACCACGATCGTCGACGGTGCCGGTTCGGCGGACGACATCAAGGCCCGGGTCGAACAGATCCGGGCGCAGATCGAAACCACGACCAGCGATTACGACAAGGAAAAGCTGCAAGAACGTCTGGCGAAGCTCGCTGGCGGGGTTGCCGTGATCAAGGTCGGCGGCGCTACCGAGGTCGAAGTGAAGGAACGTAAGGATCGCGTTGATGACGCGCTTCATGCGACCCGCGCTGCGGTCGAAGAAGGCATCGTCCCCGGCGGCGGTACGGCGCTGTTGTACGCTACGAAGGCGCTCGATGGCCTGAAGGGCGCGAACGATGATCAGACCCGCGGTATCGACATCATCCGCAAGGCGATTGTCACTCCGCTTCGTCAGATCGCGGCCAATGCCGGGTTCGACGGCGCGGTTGTCTCGGGCAATCTGCTCCGCGAAAACGACGAAACCATGGGCTTCAACGCATCGACCGATGTGTATGAAAACCTGGTGACTTCGGGCGTTATCGATCCGACCAAGGTCGTGCGTACTGCGTTGCAGGATGCTGCATCGGTTGCTGGTCTCTTGATCACCACCGAAGCCGCGATTTCGGATGCGCCGGAAGACAAGGCAGCCGGCGGCGGTATGCCAGGCGGCGGAATGGGCGGAATGGGCGACATGGGCGGCATGGGCTTCTAAGTCCGACGCTTTCATGAATGCCAAGAAGGGCCGGTGGGGGAACTCACCGGCCTTTTTGTTTGAGTTGTTGTGTTAGGTATGTAATACAGTCAGGGGTTGATAGGAGACCATGATGCTCGGACAGTGGAAGATAATCGCGATGATTAGTGCTGCGATGACTGCCGTGCATGTCATCGACCTGTTTCTGGGCGGGTTCCTGAAAAGCTTCGGCATCCAGCCACGCGAGATTGGTAGCGCCTACACGATCGCAACGGCACCCTGGCTCCACGCGAATTTCGTACATCTGGGCAGCAATTTGGCGGCGTTCATAGTGCTTGGCTCGTTGGTTATGCTTCAAGGCTTGCGCTATTTTGTGAAGGCCAGCGCTTTGATCATATTGCTGGGAGGATCTTTGGTCTGGTTGCTGGGACGCGGCTCGATCCATATCGGGGCAAGCGGCTGGATATTCGGGCTTTGGAGCCTCGTTATCGCACTGGCGTGGTTCGACCGAAGCCCGCGCAACATTGCCATCGCGCTGGCGGTGGTGTTCTTTTACGGCGGCATGGTGTTCGGTGTGTTGCCGACTGCGAGCTATATCTCCTTCGAATCGCATTTGTTTGGCGCGGTTGCCGGGGTATTTGCAGCGTTCACGCTTTCGAAAAAGCCAGCGCCAATCGCGGCCCCTTCAAGAGCAGGTGAACTTAAATTCTGGTCTTAGGCTTTCATCGAAGCCAGCATCTCGCCCATTTTCTGGTGGAGCATGTTTACCGCTTTTAACGGGCGGACCATGACCTTGAAATGAGTGATCAGGCCGTCATCGTTGCATGTGATCATGTCGACGCCATTGATCGTGATGCCGTCGATAACGGTTTTGAATTCTAGCACCGATGAATTTTCGCGGTGCCATTCGCCGACATATTCAAAGTCGCCGTTACCCAAAGTGTGGCCAGCGGCGGCGAGATATTTGGCGGTGATCGCTTTGCCCAATTGTGGCGAGTGGACGACGGGGCTTTCGAATACGCAGTCGTCGTGGAGGACAGTGGATATTGCATCGACATCGCGTGAGAGGGCAACGGTGTGCCAGATTTCTGCGGGGTTCGGCATGTTCAATATCCCAGATCGAGGTTGACGAGCGGCGAGAGCGGCTCGCCAGCGCGATAGCGTTTCAGGTTCTGAAGGAAGCGCTCCGCCGAACGGATGAACATCTTGTCCTGCGCGCGTCCGGACAGGTGCATGGTGATATGCGCGTTATCTAGGCTCCACAAAGGATGATCAGCGGGGAGCGGTTCGGGGGTGGTGACGTCGAGGAACGCCGCGCCAATCTTTTTGTCTTGCAATGCCGTGACCAAAGCATCCTGATCAACCACTGAACCGCGTGCGATATTGATGAGCGTGGCGGTCAGCTTCATCGCCGTAAGCTCGCTCGCGCCGATCATATTTTCGGTTTCGGCAGTCGCAGGGACCGCGAGGATGACCCAGTCGAAATCGCCAAGCTGCGCTCGCCATTGGTCGGGTGTCAGCGTGTTGGGACCGGCGCTGCGACGAACGATGGTGACATCGACGCCGAACGCCTTCAACCGTTCCTCGACCAGCTTGCCAATCGCGCCATAGCCAAGCAATAACGTCTTCGAACCAAACAGCTCGACCTTGCCCGGCGAGTCCATCAGCCACTCGTGCCTGTCCTGCGCGCGGACGACTTCGCGGTAACCTTTGGCAACGGTCAGCATTGCCATCACGACATACTCGGCAATCGTGATCGCGTTGATGCCGACGCCGTTGGTGACAATGGTACCTTGCGATTTCAGCTGCGCGAGCGGCATTCCGTCGACGCCTGCATAAATGCTGTTGAGCCATTTGAGATTGGTCGCGGCGGAGATGATCTTGAACATCTCTGCCTTGTCGTTGAGGTCGAACCAGCCGATGTCGGCAAGTGGCGCTAGCTCGAGCGCCTGTTGTGTGGACATGAACCAGCGGACGTCGAGATCGGCGGGAAGCTGTGCTTCGAGCAACGGGCGGATCAGGCCCGACATTACGGCGATGGTCATCAGTTAAATCTCCCAGATTCCCGTTCGCCTCGAGCGAAGACGAGAGGCCAATAAGGCGCGCACGACCGATGGGTGTCTCGTCTTCGCTCGACACGAACGGGGAAGGGGACGTTAAACATCCAACTTCCAATCCCAACCGAGCGGGTCGCCGTCCATGACTTCGACGCCCTTGGCAATCAGGTCGTCGCGGATCGCGTCGGACCTGGCAAAGTCCTTGGCGGCGCGCGCCTCCTTGCGGGCGGCGAGGGCAGCTTCGATTTCGGCTTCGGTGATGACGGCGCCTTTAGGGCGGATGCGGAGGTCGGTGCGGGTTAGGGTGAGGAGGTTGAGGCCGAGGACCGAGTCCACTGCCGCAATTGCCTTCAATTTTACTGCCGGAGAAAAATTTGGCTGAAGCAAAATTACATCAAGGGTAACTAACGCAACGGCTGTGTTGAGGTCTTCTGAAATAGTGTCGTCGATGCCTTTTAGATTAGATGCGAGGCCACCGACAAATTCACCGTCACCCTGAACTTGTTTCAGGGTCCATTTATCAGCCTCAACCGGTGGTTCGTTCGGCACGATGGATGTTGAAACAAGTTCAGCATGACGGGCTTTGAGGGCGGTGACTCCCATCACCATCCGCTTCAACCGGACAAACGCCGCCTGCAATCCCTCCCACGAAAACTCCAGCTCGCTCCGGTAATGCGCCTGTAGGCACATCAGGCGGTAGGCGAGGGGGTGGAAGCCATTGTCGATGAGCAGTTGCACGCGCAGGAACTCGCCCGACGATTTGCTCATCTTGCCCGACCGTTCGATCAGGAAGTTGTTGTGCATCCAGATATTCGCACCGCTCGCGTCGCTATGGCACCGCGCCTGGTTTTGCGCGATTTCATTGGGGTGGTGGATTTCGCGGTGGTCGATGCCGCCGGTGTGGATGTCAAACGGCAGGCCAAGCAACGCCTCCGACATTACCGAGCATTCGAGATGCCAACCCGGCGCGCCTTTGCCCCACGGGCTATCCCACTCCATTTGCCGCGTCTCGCCCGCAGGCGTCTTGCGCCAGATGGCGAAGTCGGCGGCGTGGCGTTTGCCATCGACGGCTTCGATCCGGCCTTCGCCGTCTTCGGTTTTGGCGCGGGCCAATGCGCCGTAGTTGGCGACGGTCGAGGTGTCGAAGTACAAGCCGCTATCGAGTTCGTAGCAATGCTTGTCGGCGATGCTCCCCGCAAACGCGATCATCGCGGGCACATAGTCTGTCGCAATCGACCAATGCGCTGGCTGGCGAATGTTCAGCGCCTTGATGTCTTCCCAATAAGCCTCGGTATAATGTTTTGCGATGTCCCAGATCGACTGCGCTTTCTCCGCCGCCATCTTCTCCATCTTGTCCTCACCAGCATCAGCGTCGTCGGCCAAGTGGCCGACATCGGTGATGTTGATGACATGGGTGAGCTTGTAGCCCTTGTAGCTCAGCGCGCGGCCCAGCGTGTCGGCGAAGACATACGCGCGCATGTTGCCGATGTGGGGGTAGTTATAGACCGTGGGCCCGCAGGTATAGACGCGCGCCTCGCCGGGATGCACGGGGACGAACGGCTCGATCTGCCGCGTCAGGCTGTTGAAGAGGCGCAATTCGGTCATGGCAATCGGCAAATTTTAAAGTTTAGTGAGTCGCGAAAACCCTCAGAAAACTGCACAAGTTGATAGTGAATTGCACAAAAATTTGAAGGTCGGGTAAAGTTCATTTATCTTCGCTGGCAGACCAAATCCTACTTTGCAAGACGTCAGAAACCGTCCCAGCGAATTGCCCGATCAATCTCCACGCGCGGGATGGTAAAATTGTTCACCGGCGCTTCTGGGTCGCGATACCCGATTGCCATGCCGCAGAAGAAGATATGCTCGTCGTCAATGTCCAGCAACTCACGCATGTACGTGCCGTACATTGCCCAGATTTCTTGCGCGCAGCTATCCAGCCCTTCCTCGCGCAGTAGCAGCATCACCGTCTGCAACCACATACCCATATCGGACCATTGCGGCGGCCCCATATATTTGCGCGTATAGGTAAACAGCTGAATCGGCGCCCCAAAGCTGTCCCAGTTTTTCATCATCTGCGCGATGCGGCCAGCACTGTCATCGCGCCCAAGACCGAGCGCTGCAAACATCGCTTTGCCAACGCCGCGGCGTTGCTCTTCGTAGCGACCCTCAAGACCTTTCGGGTAAATGTCGTATTCGGGCGCTTCGCCCAATGGCGCGGTTGCTGCCTTTGCTTTAACCTTGGCGGTCAGTTCAGCGAGCGGCTGGCCGGTCAGGATGGCGGCGTTCCAAGGTTGGGTATTTCCGCCGGAAGGCGACGCTTGCGCCTTCGTCAGCACGCGTTGCAGCACGTCGAGCGGCACTGGTTTGTCGAGAAACTGCCGGACGGAACGGCGGGTAGCAACGGCTTCGGTTACGTTCATTGTTTTGGCAAAACGATGGATCGAATGTCACGAGCGCCGTGTAGTACTCGAAGGATTGTAACTGTCGCATCGTCGGAGCGAAGCACGATGCGATAGCGGCCATGCGTTGCCGACCGCATTCCAGTGTGCAAATCGTCTTTCGCTGCAAAGCTCAATGGTCGTTCGCCGACGACCTGTATTTTTGCGATAAGTTCCTCGACGAAACTCACCGCGCGTTCCGGATCGTCTCTCGATATATAGACGGTAATGTTACGCAAGTCTGCTTTTGCAGCCTCTGAAACGACAATAGTCATGCTGCGGCTTTTACGTTCTTGCGAACCTCCTCAGCCACCAGTTCACGCAGTTCGGCAAACACTTCTTCAGCAGGGTGGAATGGTCCTTTTTCGCCCTCGGCAATCAGTTCTCGCAAATGCTCGAGCGCTTGACGGTCGCGGTCTTGCTTGTCGGCCCAATCACGCACCGCTTCACGTATAATCTCGCTTGTCGTTGCGTATTCTCCTGAATCGACAGCATCACGCAGCATCGATATCATCTCTTCAGTAACGGTGACGGTAATGCGTTCCAGTTTACTCATGGATCATACTTTATCATACTGTCTTTTAGTTCGCAACCAACTTACTCCTCGTCGAACAACCCGGCCAATTGTTCGATCATCGTGCCGCCCAATTGCTCGGCGTCCATTATTGTGACGGCGCGTTTGTAATAGCGAGTCACATCATGGCCGATACCAATCGCAATCAGTTGCACCGGTGACCGTGTTTCGATCATCTCGATGACCTTACGCAAATGCTGTTCAAGATAACCGCCGTGGTTGACCGACAGCGTGCTGTCGTCCACCGGCGCGCCGTCGGAAATGACCATCAATATGCGGCGGTCTTCGGCGCGAGCGATCAGGCGGTTGTGTGCCCAGAGCAAGGCCTCGCCGTCGATATTTTCCTTGAGCAGCCCTTCGCGCATCATCAGACCGAGATTGCGTTTGGCGTGACGCCAAGGCTCGTCGGCCTTTTTGTAGATGATGTGGCGCAGGTCGTTGAGCCGCCCCGGCATTGCCGAGCGACCTGCCGCCAGCCAGTCTTCGCGCGCCTGTCCGCCTTTCCACGCGCGCGTGGTGAAACCCAAAATCTCGGTCTTCACGCCGCAGCGTTCGAGCGTGCGAGCGAGAATGTCAGCGCTTATCGCTGCGATGCTGATCGGACGTCCGCGCATCGATCCCGAATTGTCGATCAGCAACGTCACCACAGTATCGCGGAAATCGGTTTCGCGTTCGACCTTGTACGACAGCGAACTGCCCGGCGACACCACCACCCGCGCCAGCCGCGCCGCATCGAGCATTCCTTCTTCCTGATCGAATGCCCAGCTGCGGTTTTGCTGCGCCATCAAGCGGCGTTGCAGGCGGTTGGCAAGCTTTGTAACGACCGATTGCAAGCTCGACAATTGCTGGTCGAGATAGGCACGCAGACGGTTCAGTTCATCTTCATCGGCAAGCTCGGTCGCGGTGATCGTCTCGTCATATTTGGTCGACCAGATTTTGTAATCGCTCTGCGGCAGATGGTCCCAGTTGCGGCGCTGCGGAGTGACGGGTTGCATCCCGTCATCACCCATTTCGCCATCAGCACCTTCTTGGTCGTCCATGTCCTCTTGGTTATAGTCGGCCTCGGTCTCTTCGCCTTCGCCGTCCTGCGGTTCGCCGCGCGCTTCGGCCTGTCCAGCCTCGCCTTCGCCTTCATCGTCGCTTTCGCCGTCCTGTTCCTGATCGTCGTCGGCATCCTCGCCGCCTTCATCGGCGTCCGACGGGTCGATATCGCCCTCGGTCAGGTTCAGATGTTCGAGCATCGATTGAGTCAGCGCAGCGAACGCCGATTGGTCATCGAGTGCGAGGCCGAGCGCATCGAGATCACTTCCAGCATTTTCCTCGATCCAGCTGCGAAGCATATCGACGCCCTCCCCTGCTGCTGCTGGCACGGGGAGTCCGGTAAGGCGTTCCCGGACGATGAGCGATAGTGCTGTCGAGATGGGCACTTCGTCGGCGGCTTGAGCGCGCGAAATCGGGTCGGTGCGGAGTTTCAGGTCGAGCGCATGGCCCAGATTGGCGGCCACGCCAGCCATATTGCGCGAACCTAACGCCTCGACGCGGGCGTTTTCAACCGCATCGAAGGCTGCACCAGCGATTGCCTCGGTCGGACGCAATGCGGCATGGCGTGCGACGTTGTGGTGCTTGAGCTTCAACGCAAAACTATCGGCGAACCCGCGCGCTTCGGCCACCTGTTCGGGCGGCAATAATCGCCCTGGCATCGGCACCTTGAAATTCTTGCCAGCCTGCGAAGGCGCATCGGCGGTGAAAGCAAGTTCCACCTCGGGCTCATGCGCGAGCGCCCGCGCGGTG
>JANPAM010000432.1:0-6428 GCA_031429915.1 Sphingomonadales bacterium
TCGCCTGGTAGAGCAGCACGTCGGCGGCTTGCAGCACGGGATAGGTGAACAAAGCGATGCTCGCGCCTTCGCGGTTCTTGCCCGATTTGTCCTTGAACTGGGTCATCCGGTTGAGCCAGCCCATCCGCGCGGTCCCGGTGAGCAGCCATTGCAGCTCGGCGTGTGCCGGAACCTGCGCCTGATTGAACAGCGTGGCCTTATTGGTATCCAGCCCGCAGGCGATCAGCGCCGCCGCCATTTCGCGGGTGTTGGCGGTCAGCTCAGCCGGATTGTGCGGCATTGACAGCGCGTGCAAATCGGCGAGGAAGTAGAGGCACTCCATCTCGTCCTGCATTTTAACCCAGTTACGGATTGCGCCGAGATAGTTGCCGAGGTGCAGATTGCCAGTAGGCTGGATGCCCGATACTACGCGCATTACAAGGTCTCCGGTATTTCAGGGGCGCGTCGGCGAAGCAGGCGATTGATCCGGTCGCGGTCAAGCGCACCGACGAGATAGCCCGTAATGAAATATACCGCCATGCCGCCGCCAACGAGCAAGGAAAGTGACCATATCCGGCTGAAAATGCCAGCCGAGAAATAGGGTGTCATCCATGTCATGAACCATGCGAGTAATGCCGACATCACCCCGGCAGCAATTAGTTGCCGGAAAATCCGGTTGCCCAGGCTGGCGGTAAAAATGAACCAACCGCGCCGGTGCAGCATGATGTACAGCAAAATACAATTGAGCGTTGCCGAGCAGGCGGTGGCTGCGGCCAGTCCGACTATTCCATACTCGCGCACCACGAACACGTTGAGTATGATGTTAAAAATCAGCGAGGCCAGAGCAGTATAAACCGGAGTCTTGGTATCCCCGCGTGCGAAAAACCCGGGGCTCAGAATTTTGACAATCACATAAGAGGGTAGGCCAGCGACCAGCGCCATCGTGATGTATGACATCATCATGCCGTCGGCTGGTGTAAATTTGCCGCCGACAAAAAATGCGCTGGTAAAGGCCGGTGCGCAGATAGCGAGTGCTGCGGCGGCGGGCAAAGTGAGCAAAGTTGCCGTCTCGAATGCCTCTGCCTGCAACCACTGCGCCTTTTCGGCGTGACCGCCCTGGATATGCCGCGCCAGCATAGGCAAGATCGCTGTGCCGAGTGCAATACCGACGATCCCGAGCGGCATCTGGTTTAGCCGGTCGGCCATTTTAAGGAGTGTGAGCGAACCCTGAGGCAATGACGTCGCAAAGAACGTATCGACGAACTGGCTGATCTGGTAAATCCCGGCACCAAAGGTTGCCGGCAATATGATCATACCAAGCTGCTTGACCTCGGGGGTCAGCTTTGGGCGTTTGATATGCAGTTTCAATCCAGCGCGTTTGACCGCCCACCAGAGGTAGATGAGCTGAACCAAGCCCGATAGCGAAACTGCAGCGCTCAGCGCGTAGACGACGAACCGGTCGTCGCCGCCGTCGCCGCGCCAGTAATAGCCAGCAATAATGCCGCTGATCAGCGTAATATTGAATAGTACCGGGGCAATCGCTCCCGGTGCAAAGCGTGACCGCGCGTTGAGTAGCCCCGAGAGCATCGCGACCAGCGAGATGAAAAACAGATAAGGGAAGGTGACGCGACTCAGGAAAACCGACAACTCGAATTTGCCCGGAACGGACTGATATTCACTGGCAAGTCCGTAAACGATAATAGGCATCGCGATCATTGCCAGTGCAGAAAAGGCGAGCAATATCCAGATGAATACCGAAATCACATCGTCGGCGAACTGGGCGGCGTCCGCCTCGCCATTTTCGCCAGCCAGTTTGCGCGAATACATCGGCACGAACGCAACCGAAAACGCCCCTTCCGCAAACAGTCGCCGGAAGGTGTTGGGCAACGTAAACGCCAGCTGATACGCGTCACCAGCCAGACCAGCACCCAGCACGCGTGCCAGCAGAATGTCGCGGACAAAGCCGAACAGCCGACTCAGTAACGTGAAACCAGCAATGGTCGACGTGTGTTTGATCAGGCTCATCGCCCTATCAAGCCGCGGTTACGCTTCACCCGCGGGCTGATCTTCGGCCAAAGACTGCGCCTGCGCGATTTGCTGCATGTAGAGCGAGTTGAAATCGATCGGCTCCAGCACCAGCGGCGGATAACCGGCATCGCGGATGGCATCGGCAACGACGCGGCGGGCAAACGGGAACATCAGTCTCGGTGCTTCGCCGAACAGGAACGGATGCGATTGGTCTTGTGGAACATTGCGCAGGCCGAACAGCGTCGCGTAATCGAGCTCGACGCTAAAATGCACGCCATTCTCGCTCTCGGCTTTGACCGCAAGCTTCAGTGTGACTTCATGCACTTCCTCGCTGACGGCGTTAACCTGGATATTCACCTGAACATCAATCTGTGGCTGTGCGTCCCAGCTAAAGCTTTGCGGCGCTTGCGGATTTTCGACAGACAAGTCTTTGATATATTGGCTTAGCATACCAACCGCCGGTGCGGTGTCCTCGCCATTGGCTCTGAGTGTGTCCGAAACGATGTTACCTTCTTCGTCAGCCATGGATTGTCGTGCTTTCCTGTTATTTGACGGGTGCCGTCCCGGCTCCCTTTACTGGCGCCCGCGCCTAGCAGGGCGTTCGCTAAAGGGCAATCATTGTTGCAATTGGGGCGGATGCTGCATTTCCTTAGGTAAAGCCATTTGAAACTATGATATGAAGTGCTTATATGCTGGGTGGGCAGAGCTGTGCCGGAACTTTTCCGGGTCGGCGTCTGTTGCGCTTATTTGGAGCGGAGATACTGTGACTTTTACGATTATCTTGCTGGCTATGGTTGCTGCATTTTTGGGTCTTCGCCTGTATTCCGTGCTTGGAAAACGCACCGGACACGAGCAAGAGCCAGTCGCGCGTCAGCCACTCGAAGGTACCCCGCCGCTGATCCGTCAACCCATGACGGGCGGCGATACTTCGTCTGGTGCTCCGGAGGGTGACCTTTCGGCGATTGATCTAGCGGCTCAAAGCGGGCTGAAAGCGATTGTGAATGCCGATCGGCAGTTCGATGCAGGGCTGTTTGTTGAAGGCGCTAAATCGGCGTATAAGCTTGTGCTTGAGGCCTATTGGAAGGGCGATAAAGAAGCACTTCGGTTTCTATGCGATGATGATGTCTATGACAGTTTTGTCGAAGCAATGGACGCGCGTACAGCCAAAGGCGAGGTTCTCGAAAACAGATTGGTGCGTATCGAAGAAGCGCGCATTGCTGACGCCAGCTTCGATCATCCAGTGGCGCGGATCACGATCCGGTTCGACGCCGATATTGCGTCGTTGGTAAAGGATGCCGAAGGTAATGTCATCGGCGGCTCGATGACCGATGCGGTTGAGAGCCACGATATCTGGACATTCATGCGCGACATTAAGAGCGGTGATCGCAACTGGAAGCTTGACGAAACCGACGACGTCTGATTCAGCAAGAGCGATGAAACACTCGCTCCTGTCGCTCGCATTTGCTGCATCGTTGTTGTCCGCCTGTTCGGGCGGGGTAATCCCCAATGGCGGGCTAGCGCCCGTATCGACACCAGCATCCGCACCGCCTGTCGAACGCGCGGCGAAGCCAATTCCATCGACTGCGGTTGCACCGCTTCCGGCGGCTGTCCTAAACGGCGATGGCACCACGGCGGCTTCGCTTGGGGTTGTGCGCGGTCCCGAGATTGGGTCACTAAAAATTGATCCGCGCCGCGCCGCATTAGCGATGGCATCGTTTCGCACGAGCTGCCCGGGGTTGATTAAGCGCAACGATAGCAGCGGGCTCACAATCGGATCGGAATGGCAGGCAGCGTGCGATGCGGTCAAGACATGGACCGGCGATGCAACTTCATTTTTTGCTGCGCACATGGATGCTGTGCAGGTTGGTGACGGCAAGGCCTTTGCCACAGGCTATTATGAACCCGAGATCGCCGGATGCCGCACGAGGCAACCCGGTTGCGAAGTGCCGGTCTACAAACGCCCCGTCGATCTGGTTGATGTCGATCTCGGGCTGTTTTCCGATGATCTCGAAGGCAAAAGCATTCGCGGAAAGGTCAACGGGACCAAATTCGTTCAATATGACGACCGCGCCGCAATTGACGGTGGATCGCTTGCCGGACGCGGTTTGGAAATCGCGTACGCAAATGACGTTGTCGAATTTTTCTTCCTGCAAATTCAGGGTTCGGGACGGTTGAAGCTGCCCGACGGCGGGGTGATGCGCATCGGCTACGAAAGTCAGAACGGGCGCGGCTATACTGGCATTGGCAAACTGATGAAAGATCGTGGCCTCATCACCGATGGCTCAATGCAGGGTATCGTAGCCTATTTGCGCGCCAACCCCGAAGAGGGGCGCAAGATCATGAACGAGAACAAAAGCTTCGTGTTTTTTCGCGAGCTGACCGGTGCAGGTCCGTTAGGGGCGATGGGTTATCCGGTAGTCGGCGAAGCAAGCGCTGCGGTTGATATCAAGTTCGTTCCGCTCGGCGCGCCTTTGTGGCTGTCAATGGACCGCGCCGAGCCGAACGGCATCTGGATCGCGCAGGATACCGGCGGCGCTATCAAAGGCGCGAACCGGGTCGATACGTTCTGGGGTGCTGGCGACCGCGCGCGCGGGATTGCGGGCGGAATGGCTGCGCGTGGGTCTGCGCTGATTTTCCTACCCAAGGCGGCGGTAGCGCGGCTTATCCCTTGAGCGATGCGACGCCTGCTCGACAGCAATGAGAAGGCGCTCTGGGGTCGGGTAATTGCATCGGTTGAGCCGATGCATCAGGCACAGCCAAAGGTTGAGGCAAAGGTTTCGCCGGTTCCACCCAAGCCCGTCCGTTCTCCCGCGAAGGCAGGAGCGCTGTTAGCTAAAGCGCGGCCTGTCAAACCAACGCTCCAGCCTGCGCAGGGACACAAGGCGCCAAATAACCTCGATGGCCATTGGGATCGTCGAATCGACAAGGGCGGTATCGTCCCTGACGTCAGCGTCGATCTTCATGACACAGGCCTATCGGGTGCTTATGCGCGCCTCGATGGTGCGCTGGAACAGGCAATAGCGCAAAAGATGAAGGTCGTTTTGCTGGTCACTGGCAAAGCGCGCGCGCATGACCGCGCTAGCGGCGAGGGCAGGGGGGCAATCGCCAGCGTTGTTCGTGACTGGCTGGCGTCGTCGCGCCACGCCAGTTCGATTGCTGCGGTTCGCGGCGCGCATCCACGGCACGGCGGCGCGGGTGCACTATATATTGTCTTGAAGCGCTAAGCCGACAACACCCGCAAAACGACCCGACGATAGATATCGGCCAGCGAGTCCAAATCGGCAACCGCAACGGCCTCATCCAGTTTATGCATCGTCGCATTGCACAGCCCGAATTCCACAACTGGACAAATTTTGGTCAGAAACCGCGCATCCGACGTCCCACCCGTGGTCGATGCTTCTGGCCGAATTCCGGTCACTTCTTCCACCGCTTCGGAAATCGCACCCGACAGTTCGCCCGGCGGAGTGAAAAATGCCTCCCCAGAAATCATCGCAATGAGCGTCCCGCCGCCGCGTTCGACCAGCTCGCGCAGTCGGGTGACCAAAGCTTCGCCATTTTGCAGATCGTTGAAGCGGATCGACAACCGAGCCTCTGCCTTGGCCGGGATAACATTGGTCGCCTTGTTACCGACGCTCAGGTCGGTAATTTCGATATTGCTCGGCTGGAAAAATTCGGTGCCTTCGTCGAGCGTGATTGCTTCGATTTCGGCCAAAATGGCAACCAGTCGCGGGATCGGATTGTCCGCGAGATGCGGATAGGCCACATGGCCCTGTGTTCCCGCCACCGTTATCCACATGTTGACCGAGCCGCGCCGCCCGACCTTCATCATGTCGCCCAGCCGGTTGACGCTGGTCGGCTCGCCAACAAGGCAAAGATCGGGAATGCTTCCACGTGCCTGCATATGTTCGATCAAAGCGCGGGTTCCGTAGATTGCCGGGCCTTCTTCGTCGCCAGTAATGATGAGGCTGATCGTTCCGGCATCGGCTGGAATTTCGTGCAACGCTGCGACAAACGCCGCGATGCTGCCCTTCATATCGACCGCCCCGCGCCCATGCAGCAAGTCACCGCGCACTTCCGGTACGAACGGGCCAGTGACCCAGCCTTCTCCCGGGGGAACAACATCAAGATGTCCGGCAAAAGCGAAATGGCGGCCGCCGCCCTCGCGGATGGCGAACAGATTTTCGGCTGGACCGCCGTTTGCGGGGTCGGCGTCGCCTTCGCCAGCCATGAACCGCTCAACGATAAACCCAAGCGGGATCAGCATTGCCTCAAGCGCATCAAAAACCGCGCCGCTGGCGGGTGTAATGCTTTCGCAGGCGATCAGGGTTTGGGCGTAGGAGAGTGCGGTATCATTCATGCTTTCGCGGGAATGACAACAAGGGTAGGATTTGTCTATAATTAAGCGGGGACCATCATGCCAA
>JANPAM010000433.1:0-2155 GCA_031429915.1 Sphingomonadales bacterium
CTTGGCGATCCAGTCCTGATAGGCCGATACCCGCATGTAAACGCCGGGAATGCCTTTATACGCGCAGCCGATGCCGAACGCGACGACGCCGACAAGCACGCGCTCGCCCTTTTGCAACCGGGTCAACGGGCCGCCGCTATCGCCGATGCACGAATCCTTGCCTGGATCGGCTGAACCCGCGCACAGGCTTTTTGCGGTCCAGATATCCTTATAATCAGGTGCGTTCTTGCACACCGTGTCGGCGCGGTAGTTGATAGCGACCTGTCGCAGGATCACGGGATTGTTCTGCACCCGGTTGCCGCTGTCCATCCGGTTGAACGACGCCCTGTCGCGCGCACCCGTGAAGCCCCAGCCAGTGACTCGCAATTCCTCGTTTGCGTATAATTTTGGATCGCTGGTGAGGTGCATCGGAACCTTTGCCAGACGGCCCGCAGCGGTCAGCTTGGCGATCTGTCCATCGTCACGCACCCTAATGAGTGCGACATCGTTCTTGCCCTTGCTGTAAGCGATATGCTTGACCGCTGTGTCGATGGCAAAAGTCGCGCCACCGGCCTTCAGATTTTGCGTTCCCATCCGAACCCGTCGGTCGGTCATGAAATTGCTGCCCTTTGGCACGTTAAGGCAATGTGCTGCGGTCAATATCCAGCCGTTGCCGATATACGAACCACCACACCGGTGGCTTAGTTCATAATCGTCGCGTTTGGCGATGTAGATTTTATCGGGATGGCCGTCGGCGAGTTTGTTGTCTTTAATAAGATCCTCAGGCGTATATTTCACCGTCGAGTAAATCTGGATTTGCCAGAGGGCAGAACCGGGTTCGGCAGGATCGCCGCCGACGATGCGACCGTCGTCGTCCTCTTCTTCAGTCTCGGGCGGAACGGATATCCAAGGTTCGACTTGCGCTGCGGCACCCGCCGAAAGCAGCACGCCCGATATGATCCAGTATTTAATCATGCCTGTTCACCCTCACTCGACATAAACCGTTTCGACAATCGCAGTCCAGTTGCCAACCTTTGCAGCGTCGGCGCTGGCCTTGCCCTTGTTGGCATCGCACAACAGCCGCTCCAGCGCGCTGCTGCATGCGGAGCCGCGGGCATTGGTGCCATCCTGTTCAAAAGCGGCGGCGTTGATCGGCTCGTCGCTTGCCACCGTCACGAACAGATGCACGCCTGTTCGTGTCGGCTTCACAGGATCGTCCGGAGTGCGGTGGGCGCGCATCGGGGCGAGCTTGGAATCATTACCGCCCGGTGCAGGCATGATCAGCGACACCCCGTAATTAGGATCGATGCCAAAAACATAGGCATAACGAGGCTTTTCGCCCTCGTTCTGCACCGTTACATATGCCCTTTCGCCGCGTTTCAACACACGGATATTGCCACGCCTTTCTTTTTTCGGACAGGCGTCGGCGGCGGCGGGATACTCGCTGTCGTCGATACAGAAACGAACGTTCGCACTTTTCGGGTCGGTGCGCAGCGCGAGCAGTTGCTGCACGCGTAATATCTTCTTGAGCTTGCCGCGAAGCCGGTCTGCAAATCCGGGGTCGCTCACCGCGCCAAGCGCTCCAATCACGAGACCATCGCTTGCAAGCAAATGCGCTTCGCCGGGTCGCGCAGGGTCGATAGCGATTTGCGCCTGTGTTCCCGCCCGTTTGCTGATGAAGTCAGTACCGTCGAGTGCAGTCTGCACGATTTTACGCTCGGCAGGCAGCTTCACCTGATTGGCAACACCCAACTGCATCGCGCCAAAGGCATGGGCGGTTTCAATCGCCACCATCCGCGCAGGAAGCGATTGGGCTGGCGGCGTATCGAAGATGAGTGTCGCTGAGGAGTCCTCGACCAAGGCAATCCGCGCGCTGGCGAGCGCGACGGCTCCGGGCTTCAACGCATCGGTCTCGCTGGCGAACAAGGCGAACAGCGAGCCTTGGGTCATGCCCGACGACCGCCCCGCATCGAGCGACAGGCCAGTTGTAGCCTGCTTCGCAATGAACACGACCGCGCGCCTGCCATCCGAGCCGAACGATGCCGACAATTCCCCCTCACCCACCGGGGTTTGCGTGGGTCGCAATTGCGCCGCTATCTTGGCCTGAACCTCGCGGATGATATCGCCGAAACTGTTATAGGGCGTGACGTTGATCGTTTCGATCAGCGCGTTTGTA
>JANPAM010000434.1:0-4554 GCA_031429915.1 Sphingomonadales bacterium
CTGCGCGCTTCGCAAGGTCAAGCGTTGCTGGTGGTAGGGGGTGACCGGCAACCTTGTAAGCCGCGCCGCCGACCATTGCTTCTTCGAAGATCAGCCCGTTGATCGCCAGCGCATCGAGCACGCGGCGTGCCTCGGTGGTGACTTCGGGGCCAATACCGTCTCCGGGTAACAGGGCGATGAGCATGTCGTAAAAATCCTAAACTCATCGTCATCCTGAACTTGTTTCAGGATAACAAGCGGCGGTGCGTTATCCTGAAACAAGTTCAGGATGACGAACCCGGTTGCTTAGGAAACGATTCCCAAAATATCCGATTCCTTCATGATCAACAGGTCTTCACCGTCGATCTTGACTTCGGTGCCCGACCATTTGCCGAACAAAATCTTGTCGCCAGCCTTAACGTCTAGCGGGGTCACGGTGCCATCTTCGGCGCGCGAACCAGTGCCAACAGAGACGACTTCGCCTTCCTGCGGCTTTTCCTGGGCTGTATCGGGGATGATGATCCCGCCAGCGGTTTTTGCTTCTGCCTCTACCCGACGGACGAGTACGCGGTCATGCAGCGGACGAAATGCCATATGTTGAACCTTCCTTTATTGTGTCGCCATCCCGCCACCGGCCAAAGCCCGGCGTGACGGCAATGAATGAGCGTTAGCACTCAGTTTGCCCGAGTGCTAACGATGCCCAGATAGGGAGTTTTTGTGACGGGTCAAGGACAGCGTGAGTTTTTCCTCGCTGGTCACCCCCCCTTCCGTCGTCACCGCCAACATCCCTTCTTTGTCACCCCCGACCTGATCGGGGGTACATGGCCCGAACCCCCGGTTTACGCAGCCCTCTTCGCCTGAGGATCATCGCCTTAGCTGGAACGACAAAAGTAGATTCGTAAAAAAGGCGCAAAGGCACGAAGGCACAAAGGGGTCTTTTAAACCGGCGAAGCCGCTTATTCATTCGAACACAACGTTCCAACGGCCGCCAACAATTGAGGAAATGCACCAACACCTTCGCGCCTTTGTGCCATCGCGCCTTTTTTACAAATCTGAAGTGGTCAGATCGACCACAGCAATCGGAAAGTCACACCAAGTTCTCACCTAAAAGGGTTTGGACAGAATGCAGCGCCTGCCCTGAACGGTCATAAAAGGTGACACCGGGTGACTCCGATTTCGCGATTGGGTGACACGCAGATGCGTTAATTGACGAGTTAGCTGATTGCAAGCCCTTGCAGCCATTGGGCGGACGACAATGTCGCAGCTATGCTGACAGTTGAAATCCTACATTGCAAAGCCTAAACCACCAGGCATAGCCTGTAGATACTTATGTTGACACAATCGCCCCATATGTTATGGCTCGCCAACGGAGATTGACATGCGTTTGCAGGTAAAAAAGTGGGGCAATAGCGCTTCGGTCCGGATTCCGGCATCAATTATGGCGGCTGCGGCATTGCATATCGATCAACTGGTCGATGTGCGTGAGGAAAAGGGCCTTATTGTTATAGAGCCGGTATTGGCACCGGTCTATGATCTAGATGCGTTACTCGACCAGATGACACCCGATACATTCCCGGAAGACGTTGATTTCGGTCAACCTGTTGGAATTGAAATCTGGTAATGGCGGCGTGGGTGCCGGACGTCGGCGATATTGTCTGGCTTCAATTCGATCCACAGGCTGGCCACGAACAAGCTGGCCACCGCCCGGCGCTGGTGCTGTCGCCATTACGCTATAATGAAAAGCGCGGCATGATAATCTGCTGCCCGATGATATCGCGGATCAAGGGCTATGCGTTTGAAGTGGTAGTGAGCCGCGATCCCTCCAGCGCGATCTTGGCAGACCAGCTTAAAAGCATCGACTGGCGAGCGAGACAGGCAGCCAAAAAAGGCCGTGTTAGCGCGGAGATATTGGCCGATGTTCAAGCGAAGATACGGAGTCTGTTGGGGTTTTAAGAAAGCGTGTGGGGAATGGTGACGGTCAGCACCGTCACCCTATTTCCGTCACCCTATTTCCCACCCTATTCCCTGACTTTAATAGGGCATGCCCATACGCAGCGTGACAATCGCTATTCGGTGTCAGTGGGAAAAGCCGCGCTAAACACTTCCGGAACATCACCATTTGCGTCGTACCCGCCGTCTTCGCACCAAAATCCAACGCGCTGGATTGGGCTATTCTCACTCAGCGGGTTCTGTTCCAAAATGTTTGCATTATGAAGGCGAGCGCTCATTTTGCAGTTGCCTCGGTTGAAGCCTGGATTGCTTTCGCCAGCATCATACGTGGCGACGTGTATTCGCGCTTGCTTGTTTAATGCGACAGCGATGCTGCTGTTTCTATACAGGGTATATGTGGTTACGCTTCCCGTCCACGGAGAACATCCAGAGATAATTATAGAAAACGCACAGACGCAGCATATTCGAGCTGTAAGTTTTGATCTCATTTCTGCCCTCAAATAGGTAAGAAGTTGGCAACTTCCGGTATCACAGCTGGCAACTCTCATTGTTTTGCATCTGCCGACCGCGCCTGAAGCATCTCACGGCGGAGTATTGCGTTCATGCGGGTTTGGTACCCTCGGCCTTCCGATTTCAGCCACGCCAGAACATCCTTGTCGAGGCTGGCGGTAATTTGCGCCTTCACGGGCCGGTAATGCTTGCCCCGAACCGCGTTTTTCCAGTCTTCGGGGCCAAGCTCCGGAAGGTCGCTGAGGTCGATATCGCTATCTGGCCGGGCAGCAAGCGCTGCAAGCCGGTCCTCATCTGCCCCCATCAAAGGCGGCAAATCTTTCAGCTTCATGCTAGTAATTTTCGCGTTCATAATCATGCCTTTCGTGCCGTGTCGCCATTCGCGCCGAGATGATACGGATAGTTTCCTGTCCATCATCTGTCCGGTATGTATGCGCGACCACCATCACGGCGATATTCCCCACCCTGCCGAAAGCGCGCCAACGCTCTTCGCCGTCGACATACCTGTCTGGAAACAGGAGCATCAAAGGATCGGCGAAAACCCTGATTGCATCTTCAAAACGAACGCCATGCTTTTTCTGGTTCGCGCGATTTTTCGCCTCATCCCATTCAAAGTTTGTTTCGTCCATATGGGATTATACGTATAAAAGTATAATTATACAAGTTCCGTTGTCGGAAGTGATATTAGCTACGAAACCGAGCCGCCAACCCCGCCGCCCTCAACGCCGCGTGGGCATCCGCTATGCTTGCCTCGCCGAAATGAAAGATCGAGGCGGCGAGGACGGCGCTGGCTTGGCCTTGGGTTACGCCTTCGACCAGATGCTGCAAATTGCCGACGCCGCCGCTGGCGACCACGGGGATGTCCACTGCGTCGGCGACGGCTCGGGTGAGTTCGAGGTCATAGCCGTCGCGCGTGCCGTCGCGGTCCATGCTGGTTACGAGGAGTTCGCCAGCGCCGAGTTTCGCGAGTCTTACCGCATGTTCGAGCGCGTCGATGCCAGTCGGGGTTCGCCCGCCGTGGGTGAAGATTTGCCAGCCTGAGCCGACACGTTTGGCATCAACCGAGGCGACCACGCATTGGCTGCCGAAGCGTTCTGCAATGTCCGCCACAACCTCGGGCCGCGCAACCGCTGCGCTGTTGACCGCGACCTTGTCTGCGCCTGCCAGCAGCAACGCGCGGGCGTCATCAGCACTGCGCACCCCGCCGCCGACGGTTAGCGGCATGAAGCACACTTCTGCGGTGCGCCTGACAACATCGACAATCGTCCCGCGTCCTTCGTGGCTTGCGCCGATGTCGAGGAAGCAAAGTTCGTCCGCCCCCGCCGCGTCGTAGGCCTGGGCTTGCTCGACCGGATCACCAGCGTCGCGCAGGTCGACGAAGTTGACGCCCTTGACCACTCGGCCATTGGAGACGTCGAGGCAGGGGATGACTCGGATGCGGACGGTCATGCGGTGGCGCCCCAGAGAAACCCGTTCGCCTCGAGCGAAGACGAGAGGCCCATATGGCGTGAGTGATCGATGGGTGTCTCGTCTTCGCTCGACACGAACGGGACTATGCAGTCATTCATGCTTTCGAGGCCATCTTAATCGCCGTCGCCAAATCAAGCCGCCCGTCATAAATCGCGCGGCCGGTAATCACGCCCTCAATGCCGTCCTTCGCGTGCAGCGCAAGCATCCGGATATCGTCCAGCCCCTTCACCCCGCCGCTCGCAATTACCGGGATCGCCACCGAACGCGCCAGATCGACCGTCGCGTCGATATTGCACCCAGTCAGCATCCCGTCTCGACCGACATCGGTGAACAGGATCGAGGCGACGCCCGCATCCTCGAACTGGCGGGCGAGATCGACCACTGGGATGTCCGACGTTTCCGCCCAACCCTCGGTCGCGACAAAGCCATCGCGCGCATCGACCGCGACGACGATGCCGTTTTCAAACTCGCGCGCCATGTCCTTGACGAACTGCGGGTTTTTGAGCGCAGCCGTCCCGATTACCAGCCGCGCCACGCCCATATCGAACCAGCGCTCGACGGTCTCGACATTTCGGATGCCGCCGCCCAATTGCACGTAACCGGGGAAATTTTCGATGATCCCCTCAACCGCCTCGGCATTTTCAG
>JANPAM010000435.1:0-4339 GCA_031429915.1 Sphingomonadales bacterium
GGCCCGGCCCATGTCGCGTTCGTCGCGTGCTTTGATGTCGGCGAGAATTCCGACAAAGCCGACGTTCTTGTTATGTGAAACCATTTCGGTATGACGCCGCTGCGCACGAACTTCGGCAGGTGCGGTAACAAAGAGCTTCACGGTGGCATCTGGAGCGATAACAGTGCCGATATCGCGCCCGTCTAGCAGCGCGCCGCCCGGTTGATGCGCAAAATCCACCTGACGTTTATTCAGTGCAGCGCGGACAACCGGGTGGATAGATACGCGGCTCGCCAACCCGCCGATTTCCTCGCTGCGGAGGATTGGGTCATCGAGCAAGCCGTCTTCAAATCCGCAAGCGGCCAACGCATCGCTTGAATTGTCAGGATCACCACCGTTTAACAGCACCTGCCGTCCGACCGCCCGGTAAAGCAGGCCGGTATCCATAAACGGCAAGGCGAAATGTGCCGCCAACGCCTTGGCGATCGTGCCTTTGCCCGAGGCAGTGGGGCCATCGACTGCGATTATCAATTGCGATCACCCGGTTTGTTTGCGTTCGGACCCCGCGTTCTTAATGCCTTGATAATCCCAAAAGTGGCAATCGCCATCCATACGATTTCCAAGACCATCGTTGGCAGGTTGAAATTCACGGTCAGCGAAACCGTTAGCAACGCAGCCCCAACCAGATTTGCGGAGTTGAACCATAAGGCATTCATCTGGGTCGTCAAATTACTGTAAGCGAAAGCCGCGACGATAAAAAAGCTTCCTGCAAATCCGATAAGATCGGCCGCAAAGGGTGAGAGATATTCGGTCATCTTCCGGCCTGAAGGGTGTCGAGCATCGCTTCAAATGTTGGAAAGCTCGTTGCGATGGGGGAGACGTCATCGACGTGAAGTCCTCCTTTGGTGTTCATTCCAGCAACGGCAAAGCTCATGGCAATCCGGTGGTCCAGCTCTGCCGCAATATTGGGTGGCGAATTTCCGCCGGATAGCGGCTCACCCGAACTGCCCTCTATCGTGAGCCCGTCTTCGCTTTCGGTCACTGAAACCCCCAATCGCGCCAGACCAGAACTCATTATTGCCAACCGGTCACTTTCCTTGACGCGAAGTTCGTCGAGGCCACTTGTTACCGTCCGCCCCTGCGCCATACTGGCCGCCACGAAAAACACCGGGAATTCGTCGATCATGCTTGGTGCGACATCGGGTGGCACTTCGATGCCGCGCAAAACCGAATGCCGCGCGGTGATGTCCGCGACCGGCTCGCCGCCAACTTCGCGTTCGTTTGAATAGGTGAGGTCAGCGCCCATTGCCTCCAGCATCTTGTAGACGCCGGTGCGGGTCGGGTTCATGCCGACATGGGTGACGGTGACTTCGCTGCCCGGCGTAATCAGTGCCGCGACTATCGGGAAAGCTGCCGACGACGGGTCGCCTGGGACTTCAATGGTTTGTGGCTTAAGTTCGGTCTCTCCGACCAAGCGGATATGACGCACTCCGTCGGCGTCGATCTCAACTTCCAAATCCGCACCAAAACCGCGAAGCATCCGTTCGCTATGGTCGCGGGTGGGGATTGGTTCGATGACTTCGGTGATACCCGGCGTGTTCAGCCCCGCCAACAGCACTGCGCTTTTCACCTGAGCCGAAGCAACGGGCAAACTGTAGCTGATCGGCACCGCAGGCACCAGTCCGCGTACCATCAACGGCAAGGTTCCACCGGGGCTTGCGGTAAAGTCTGCACCCATCAGGCTAAGCGGGTCGATCACGCGGCCCATCGGGCGTTTGGATAGCGACGCATCGCCGATAAAGGTCGCAGTAATCCGGTGGCTGGCGACAAGCCCCATCAACAGCCGGGTCGATGTGCCGCTATTGCCCATATCGAGCGCACCGGCAGGCTGCATCAGACCGCCGACGCCGACGCCGTGGACAATCCAGATACCATCGTCGGTGCGCTCTATCGTCGCCCCCATAGCGCGCATTGCGGCGGCGGTGGCGAGAACGTCTTCACCCTCCAACAGTCCCGAAATTCGGCTTTCGCCCACGGCAAGCGCGCTAAGCATCAACGAACGGTGCGAAATCGACTTGTCGCCCGGCACTTTGACGGTGCCGCGAAGCGGGCCGCTGGCGCTGAATGTCCGGGGCTGGGGATGGGAACTGTGCATAGGCGGCTGCTTTGCTGCGCGTCGGCTTTCAAGTCAACGGCAACACAAATTTTTGACACCGCCGCCTTGCTGTGGCAATGGCCGCGCCAATCAATGGTGATTCCGTCAGCGGCCTCGCCTTTCCATACCAGATTAGAAGGATTTGAGCCTGCCATGATCAAGGCTGAATGGGGAACCAAGCGCACCTGCCCGAAATGCGGTACGCGTTTTTACGACTTGGCCAAGGATTCGCCGGTCGAGTGCATCGAATGCGGCAATCAGTGGACGCCCGAGCCTGTACTGAAATCCAAGCAGCCTTTGCCGTTTGAAGAAGAGAAGAAGAAGGACGACGCCGATCTGGTCGATGACGATCTGGATATCGACGTTGACGCGGTTGACGGCGATGTTTCGCCTGACAACGACGTCGACCTTGGCGGTGACGAAGATCTGGGCGTTGCTGGCACCGAAGGCGAAGCTGACGAGCAGTAATATGTGCAGTTCGCGGCAATGCGAACTTCGCGCTTGATATAAAAGGGGGTGCCAGCTATCGGCGCTCCCTCACCAAATAGCCGCTCCGTTTGCGGCAGGATGGGGCCTTAGCTCAGCTGGTAGAGCGCTTCGCTGGCAGCGAAGAGGTCAGGGGTTCGACTCCCCTAGGCTCCACCAGCCTTCGCCCCCCTCCGGGGGAGCTACGGCTGGCAAGCCAGCCAGTTGCGACAACGGAGGGGGCGAAGGCTGCCCGCCATAGCCTTGGCGACGGCGGGCCGGTGCATCCAAACGCGGTCTTTAAGGAGTGGGCATGGGCAAGCACTTTGTTTACATTCTGCAAAGCATCGGCGAATCTGAGCAATATTATGTGGGCCTTTGCGAAGACGTCGAAACGCGCCTACAAGCTCACAACAATGGCCAGTCGCCCCACACGAGCAAATTCAAGCCTTGGCGTGTGATTTTTTATTGCTGGTTTGACGAAATTACAAAAGCTGCTGCTTTTGAAAGATATTTGAAAAGCGGATCTGGCCGGGCTTTTGCCGCACGCCATATCAGGCCAGCACAAGAGACGAACTAGTAATGCATTTTCTCGACCAAGCAAAGATTTTCGTTCGCTCCGGCGCGGGCGGGCCGGGGGCTGTCAGTTTCCGGCGCGAAAAATATGTTCAATATGGCGGTCCCGATGGCGGCAACGGCGGCAAAGGCGGCAACATTATTTTCGAAGCCGTTGCTGGCCTGAATACCCTGATCGACTTCCGCTATGCCCAGCATTTCAAAGCGCAGCGCGGTATTCAGGGCATGGGGCGTGATCGCCACGGAGCGTATGGCGAAGACCTCGTCATCAAGCTGCCAGTTGGCACTCAGGTTCTGGCGGATGATGAAGAACGCACCTTGCTGCTCGACCTGACCGAGGTCGGCCAGCGAGTCGTGTTCCTGAAAGGCGGCGACGGCGGGCGGGGTAATGCGTCATATAAAACCTCGACCAATAGAGCGCCAACCCAGCACGGACCGGGCTGGCCTTTTGAAGAAATGTATGTCTGGTTGCGGCTGAAGCTACTGGCTGACGCTGGCCTTGTCGGGATGCCCAATGCTGGCAAATCGACCTTCATCAATCAGGTGTCGAACACCAAAGCGAAGGTCGGGGCGTATCCGTTTACGACGATCCGCCCGCAACTGGGTGTGGTCAGCCACAAAAGCCGTGAATTTGTGCTTGCCGACATTCCCGGTCTGATCGCGGGTGCCGCCGACGGTGTCGGCATTGGCGACCGCTTTCTTGGCCATATCGAACGCTGCCAGATACTAATCCACCTGATCGACGCTACTCAGGACGATCCGGTTTTGGCGTGGCAGACGGTATGCGATGAACTCGCTGATTATGGTGCGGGTCTCGAGGATAAGCCGCAGATTGTCGCGCTCAACAAGGGCGATCTGCTGGACCCGGAACTGATGGCCGACATCGCGGCGCAATTGCAGGCGGCTGGCGCGCAGGAAGTCGTCTCGATTTCGGGTGCGACAGGGCAGGGCGTGCCGGAGGTGCTCGACCGGATACTTGAAGCGCTGCCGCACAAGAGCGGCCTCGAATCGACTCGCAACACGGGCATAACGGAAGACGGGACATGGTCGCCGATCTGAAGCCAGCCGCCTTTACCGCCGCCGCCTGCCCCTTATTGGTGGTCAAGGTCGGCTCTTCCTTATTGGTCGAGCCCGACGGCGGAGTTAGGCGCGAATGGCTGGAAA
>JANPAM010000436.1:0-7714 GCA_031429915.1 Sphingomonadales bacterium
AGGTAGTCGTGCCCCCGGTGTATCAGCAATGTCAGGCCTGTTAGATCAAGCCCACATTACAGCATCCGCACTGGCAGGCGACAACGTAGGCGCATGTAAGACGCTTCTGGATCAACTCGCCCCATCCATAACCCTCCAGCCTGACTGCATCGACATCGCCCTAAAGCTGCAGAATGTAATGGGGGTACTAAGCCTAGCGACTGAGGCGGTCGGGCCAAACGAATCTATTGAGCTGCGCTGCGAAGCGGTTAGGATCCGGCGCGGTCACGAAGTTCGTCTGGTTATAGCAGCAGCTGAAAGCCAGCCGCCAGCAATCTGCGATCCCAAGCTGGTGGCGCTAATTGCCGAGGCAAGGGCGGCCGCCAAACTTTTATCAGCGCAGCCAGAAAAATCTCTTGCAGCAATAGCAACGCAGCATGGCCGGTGCCGGACACGGCTTGGTAAGCTGATCGAACTGTCCTGCCTCGCGCCCGACATCATCACAGCTATCGTAAATGGCTTTCAGCCCGCCACTCTGGACAGCAAGGCATTGATGAGCACGCACCTTCCAGTAACCTGGACTGACCAGCGCAAGACGCTCGGCTTTAGCTGAACCAGCAAAATCCCGATTGCAGTCAGAAAAAGAGGCCGTAGAGATACGGCCCTTATTTTTGCCTTTTGAGCGCGGATGTTGAGGATCTCTGACCACACAGCCCGCCAAGGCGCGCTCGGAAGCGCACAGTTTTGCCGGGTTTAAGGCTGAGGTAGAATGAGATGTCTGTCCGAACGGTGCGTTCAGGACTGCCTGGTGCGGCCAAGAAGACTCGAACTTCCACGGGCTTTCGCCCACAACGACCTCAACGTTGCGCGTCTACCAATTCCGCCATGGCCGCACACGCCCCGACAGGTAGGAGAGCGCCACTAGCAAAGGGGTCGCACCCACGCAACCGCCTTGTTGGTTCATTTCCGATATCGCAATCGTCGCATAACGGCACACCGCCAGAGGAAAAGCGGCGGGTAACCAACATTGGCGCAAATCAGCCCGCCGTTAACTGCGATTCCGTCTTGCTTGAACTGGTAAACGCGGCGTTAACCGGTGGTGATGATATCGCTCTTCCCTTTGTTGCTAGCCACCTCCGCGCTTGTGAGCGATGGTTCAACGACGCGCAGTCAGGTCAGCCGGGTTGCTGTGGCGACAGTCACCATCATCCAAGCCGAACCGGTTGCAGTAACACCACCATTGTCCAGCAGTTCACCGACCGACCGGCAATACCGGCTACGCGATTCAGCGCCGATGGTTGACTTCTTCTAAGCGAGGCTAACCCCGTCGCAGCAGAAAAACCGCATGTTCAGCTAGCAAATTCGCCATGCTACCTTTGCGCGGCTTGTCGCCCGATAAAAACCATTGCCCCTGTATCGTGACATGGCGATCTTTCAGATAGCCGCGAAAGTCGTCGATAGTGACATGGTGGATGTTGGGCGTGTCATACCAACGATATGGCAACTGCTCGGTAACCGGCATCCGCCCGCCGAACATATGCGCAAAGCGGATTCGCCACTGCGCAAAATTCGGGAAGGAGACAAATGCTTGGGTGCCGATGCGCAAAAGGTGGTCGAGCACGACATCGGGGCGCTGTGTGGTCTGTAATGTCTGGCTGAGGATGGCGTAGTCGAAGGTGCCATCGGGATAGTCCGCAAGGTCGGTGTCGGCATCACCCTGTACCACCGAAAGTCCCCGCGACACGGCGGTTGCGACATTAACCGGATCGATCTCCAAACCGCGCGCGTCGATCCTACTTTGATCGCGGAGTGCCGCCATCAACTGCCCGTCGCCGCAGCCGACGTCGAGAATGCGTGACCCTTCGCGGACATTGCGCGCGATAATTGCGAGGTCGGGGCGGAGGGTGGTCACTATCTCTCCCCCGCTCTCAAAAAGCCGTCAACGATCCGGTTCATCTCGGGCGCGTCGAGCAGGAAGCTGTCATGGCCAAACGGGCTGGACAATTCGACAAAACTCGCGGCAGCGCCAGCGGCGTTTAGAGCGTGCACAACGCGGCGCGATTCTGCTGTGGGATAAAGCCAGTCGCTGTCGAAGCTGATGAGGCAGAAACGCGCCTTGCTTCCGGCAAAGGCTTTAGCAAGCACGCCGTCATGCGCTTCGGCCAAATCGAAATAGTCCATCGCGCGAGTGATGTAGAGATACGAGTTCGCGTCGAACCGGTCGACGAAGCTCAATCCCTGATAGCGCAGATAGCTTTCGACCTGAAAATCGGCATCGAACCCGAAACTCTTTGCGTCCCTGTCTTGCAAACGCCGTCCGAATTTTTCGGTCAGGCCAGCCTCGGACAAATATGTGATATGCGCCGCCATTCGCGCCACGGCGAGACCCGCAGCAGGCGCCTCACGACCATAATAAGCGCCGTTGTTCCAACGGGGGTCGGCCATAATTGCTTGCCGCCCGACCTCATGAAATGCGATATTTTGAGCCGAATGGCGCGCGGTCGACGCGATGACCACCGCTGACCGCACACGGTCCGGAAATAACGAGGCCCACGCCAGCGCCTGCATCCCGCCCATCGATCCACCAACCACGGCGGCCAATGTCTCGATGCCCAGATACTCGAGCAAAATTGCCTGCGCTCGCACCATGTCGCCGATGGTGATGACCGGGAATTCCATGCCGTATGCGGAGTTGGTTGATGGATCGACGCTGGCCGGACCGGACGATCCCATGCAGCTTCCCATGACGTTGATGCTGATGATGCAATACCGCGACGGGTCAATAGGTTGACCCAAGCCGACCATCCTCGTCCACCAGCCGTCCTTGCCCGTCACAGGGTGCTTCGACGCGACAAACTGGTCGCCCGTCAGCGCATGGCAAATCAGGATAGCGTTGGATTTATCGGAGTTGAGCGTGCCATAAGTTTCATAGGCGAAATCGACGGGCGCAAACTCGGATCCGCTGTCGAGCTTAACCGGCCCGAGCAAGCGGATTTTCTTATCCAATCCAAAGCGACTGTCCCCGTCCATGACAACGCCATATCAGCGGGGCGGGCCGAAACAATAGCTTACTTGGATTCGTGCCGCTCTCCGTCTATGGCCGCCGCCATGAACTCTCCGCAAGCCAAGCCATGGATCGCTGCGATCAACGCCTACACGCCCGGCAAAGCGAAGGGCGACGATGGTCGTGTGCTGATCAAACTGTCCGCGAACGAGAACCCATTGGGGTGCAGCACGGCTGCGGCGGCGGCGCTGGTCGAAGCGCGCTCGACGTTGGCACGCTATCCCGATCCGGCGAGCAACGCGCTTCGCGAGGCACTTGGCGAACATTTCAATCTTGAGGTCGATCAGATCGTCTGCGGCACCGGTTCGGATGAGCTGTTGAATTTGATCGCGCTTGGCTACGGCGGGCCGGGCGACGAGATCATCTATGTCCGCTACGGTTTTTCCGTTTACGATATTGCAGCACGGAAATGCGCTGCCGATGTCGTGGTGGCACCTGACAAGGATTACGGCACCAATGTCGATGCGCTGCTGGCCTTGGTCAACGCCAAGACTCGCGTGGTTTTTGTCGCCAATCCGAACAATCCGACTGGCACATATTCGGATGATAATGAAATAGAACGGCTCCATGCCGGTTTGCCGTCGGATTGTATTCTCGTGCTCGATCAAGCTTATGGCGAGTATCTGGAGGACGACGGCCCCGCCGCTTTCGGATTGGCACGCAAGCATGATAACGTCCTGATCACACGCACTTTTTCCAAGATATATGGACTGGCCGCCGAACGGATTGGATGGGCGTATGGCCAGCCCGGTCTAATCGCGACGCTCAATCGGATCCGCGCACCGTTCAATGTGACTGCGGCTGGACAGGCAGCGGCAATCGCGGCGCTGGCCGACACCGAATTTGTCGATGCCAGCCGAGCGCATAATCTTGAATGGCGCGAGTGGATGGCGGCGGAGATTTCTTCGCTTTCGAACCACGGTCTGCGGGCGGTGCCATCCTGGGCGAACTTCCTGATGATAATCTTTGACGGGCAGTGCAGTGCCGAGACCGCCTACAAAGGTTTGATGGACGCTGGTTACATCGTCCGCTGGTTGCCCGGGCAGGGGCTTGGTAACGGACTTCGCATTACCATCGGCACCGAGGACGAGAACCGGGGCGTGATGACAGCTTTACGCTCGATACTGGAACGGCACAGCGGATGATCCCGTTTGCGCGGGTCACTATCATCGGACTGGGCCTGATTGGGTCATCGGTGGCGCGCGCGGTGAAGGCGCAGATGCCCAGCGTCAGGGTCACCGGCTATGACGCCGACGCCGATGTCCGCGCGCGCGCGGTCGAACTGGGCCTGTGCGACGATGTGTCGGACCAACCGGGCAGTGCAGTGATCGACGCCGATCTGGTTATGCTGTGCGTACCGGTGGGTGTCATGGGCGCGGTTGGCGAAGCCATCGCTGACGATCTGCCGAGCGACGCGATTATCAGCGACGTTGGCTCGTGCAAGCAAAGTGTCGCCGAGGCGCTGGCTGCTGCTTTGCCAGGTGCGATTATCATTCCGGCTCATCCCGTAGCAGGTACCGAAAAGAGCGGCCCCGATGCAGGTTTCGCGACGCTGTTCCAAGGCCGTTGGTGCATATTGACCCCGCCCGAAGGCGCACCCGAAATCGCAGTCGAGCGGCTCAAAATCTTCTGGGAAAATCTCGGTGCCGATATCGAGATCATGGATGCGCGACATCATGATCTTGTGCTCGCCGTCACCAGCCATTTGCCGCATTTGATCGCCTACACAATTGTTGGCACCGCCAGCGATCTGGAGGGAGTGACCCAAAGCGAGGTCATCAAATACTCGGCGGGCGGTTTTCGTGACTTCACCCGAATCGCTGCGTCCGATCCCGTCATGTGGCGCGATGTGTTCCTGTCAAACAAGGAAGCGGTGCTGGAAATGCTCCAGCGTTTTTCTGAAGACCTGTCAGCGCTGCAACGCGCAATCCGTTATGATAAAAGCGACGAGTTAGAGGCGCTATTCACTCGAACCCGAAACATCCGCCGCTCGATTGTCGAGCAGGGGCAGGACGACGACGCGCCCGACTTCGGACGCAAGCACTAATCGTTAAGCGCGTTGATCGCGGTATGCACCCGCTGTTCGACTTCGGCGCGCGGTAACCCTGCCGGAATTTCATCGCCAACCCTATAGGTAATGGTACCCTTGCGTTTGATCCAGCTTTGCCGAGGCATGACTTTGCCGCTATCGACCGCGACCGGCACGACCGGAAGGCCGAGCATTTTATAGAGACCAGCGAAGCCCGATTGCAGCGGCGGGTGCTCGCCCCGGATAACGCGCGTGCCCTCAGGAAAAATGATGATGGGGCGACCGTCGGCAATCAATGATCGCGATAGTGTGAGCATTTGCCGAAGCGCCCCCGCGCCGCCATCGCGGTCAACGGGGATCATGCCGTAGGCGAGTGCTGCCTTTCCCCAGAACGGGATATCGAACAATTGCTTCTTGGCGACCACCGAAGGCATTTCAAACTGGCGCGGCATGTCGATTGTTTCGAACATGCTTTCATGCTTGATTGCGTAAAGTACCGGCCTGTCGAGCAGCGCCCCGTCCACCTTTACATGGATGCCCAATATCCAGCGTGTGCAAAAATACTGGTAGCGGCTCCAACCGCGCACCGCCCAGCGCATCAGCGGTTGTGAGACCAGGCTGCCGATGAAGGCGGTGACTGCGTGGAACAGCGAACCGCCAAAGAAAATCAGGATGTAAAGCACGGACCGGATTGGCATGATCAGATGCCAATCAATGCCGCGACCAGCCGCAACCAGTATTTGTTATATTCGATGAACAATATCCTGAGCGGCGGTTTGGTCGAAACCGCGTCGCTCGTAACCACAATTCCTGCCGGCAGCGTGCGGTCGAGTTCGAACCGTGCCCGGCGCATGTGCCAATCATGCGTTACCAGCCGGAGCGATTTGACCTTATGTTTGGCGGCCCAGCGTGCCGTTTCCAGAGCGTTCGACCTTGTATCGACCGACTGGAAACCAAGGTCGATGCAGCAATCGAATTGCTTCATCGGGCGGTCATATTCGAGCGCAAGTTCCGCAGGCTTAACGTCACGGTCCACGCCCGAAATCAGCATTCTTTTCGACTTGCCCGATTCAAGTATCTCAAGGCCACGGTCGATGCGATTGGCACCTCCCGTCAGGACCACGACGGCGTCGGTTTTGGCAAGAGATGCCGGTTGCGGCAGCAATATTGCGAACCATGCAAAGCCCAGCGCCCACGCCAGCACCACAAATGACAATATCCGTCTGATCATAATGTCTTCTTAAGCGCCGAAATCACTGTCCAGCGCGCCATAAGCATGGCCAAACCCGTCACCGCAAGCGGAATTAGTACAAGCATAATCCAGCCATACCAGGGAAAGGCTGCTCCGGCGAGCAGCCCCGGCTCAACCGCGGCAAAGCGACCGCCGAGCAGCAGAATGACCGCCGCCGCCGCAATAAAACCCACAACGCCGCCGAGCAATGCGTCGAGGGCAACCCGGCGCTGGAACAGCCGCGCCGCTTGTACATCGGTGGAGCCCATCATGTGCATGATCTGAATGGTTTCGCGGTGGGTGTTGAGCGAACTCCTGACCGCTAATATGACCACCGCTGATGTCGCAAGTAATAACAGAAATAATATCCCGACCGCCAGCCAGACAAGCGCCGCCATCAGGTCAAAAAACGGTGCCATCCAGCTGCTATGCGAGTCGATCCTGACGTTCGGAGCAATCGGACGCAGGATAGTTTCAAGCCTGTCGAGCGTCGCCGCAGTCGGCACGCCGTTCAGCCGGACATCGACCAAAGCAGGCACTGGGATATCGGCGTCGATCACACCAGTGCCGAGCCAAGGTTCGAGCAGATTGCGCACCTCGGCATCGGGAACGGCGGTCACTGTCAATATGCCCGGCACCGAACGCAGTTTTCTGGCAACTGCGACGCGCTGTCCGGCGCGGGCAATCGGGTCGGCTTCGATGATTTGTATTGTCACTTGCTGAGCAAGGTCATCACCGCCCTGTCGCGCTGCATCGGCCAGCGTGAGTCCCGCCGCTGCAACAAGCAGGGTAAGAAACAGCATGATCGCGATCACCCACGGCATCGGCCCGGACACCCGGCCCTCGGGAATGAGCTTGCGGTCATGATCGGGGAGCGCGAAATCCAGCAGCATCGTCAGTTCTTAAGCACCAAAGGTCGAGGTGGGTGTTTGAGCGAACCGGTCGGATCAGACAGCCGCCCCTTGTCTAACCGCATCATCTGAGCGCCCTCGATCTCCTGAAACAAATGGATGTCGTGAGTAGCAACGACAACCGTGGTGCCGAGCCGGTTGAGTGCGGCAAACAGTTGCAAAAGCCGCCGAGCCATATCAGGATCGACATTGCCGGTGGGTTCGTCAGCCACCAGCATTTCGGGTCGCCCGATTACGGCGCGAGCGATTGCGACGCGTTGCTGTTCTCCACCCGACAACGTCGCAGGCCGTGCATCGGCGCGTTCGTTCAGGCCAATCCATGCCAGCATTTCGGTAACTGGACCCCTCAAATCCTTTTCCTGGATGCCAGCGATACGCAGTGGCAGAGCAATATTGTCGAATGTAGACAGATGCGGCACGAGCCGGAAATCCTGAAACACCACTCCGATCCGACGGCGGAAGCCCGGCAAACGGTCGCGCGGCAGCGTGATGGCGTCGTT
>JANPAM010000437.1:0-5318 GCA_031429915.1 Sphingomonadales bacterium
GTTGATGCCAAGCCGCTTCAACTGCTCGCGCTGCACATCGACCCAGCCTTGCGCATAAGCGCGGCATTCGGCGCGGAATTCTTGCGCGGGCACCTCGTCCTTGTTGAGCTTTTTCTTGCGATATTGCTCCTCGACCTTCCATTCGATCGGCAGGCCGTGGCAATCCCAACCGGGCACATAAGGCGCGTCCTTGCCGAGCAATGTCTGCGTGCGGACGACCATGTCCTTCAGGATATGGTTGAGCGCATGGCCGATATGCATGTCGCCATTGGCATAAGGCGGGCCGTCATGCAGGATGAACTTCTCCCGCCCCCGGCGGCGATTGCGGAGCTCTGCATAGAGGTCCATCTCCTGCCAGCGTGCCAAGATACCCGGCTCCTTCTGCGGGAGCCCGGCCTTCATGGGGAAATCTGTTTTCGGCAGGAAAACGGTGTCGCGGTAGTCTTTGGCTTCGGTCATGTTGCGGCGGTGCTTAGGCGACGGCGGCGGTTTAGACAACTATTTGAGCGTTAGAGCGGCAATGTTGAATTGGTTCGCGCAGAGACGCAGAGGAAGCAGAGACCGCAGAGGGTTAAGGCTGCCGCGTAGCGGCCATCAAATCCGTTGCTTCAACTTTGCACAGGCGCAGTTGTAATGCGCTCCGCGCAAGTTTCAAAATTCTCTGCGCCCTCTGCGAATCTCCGCGTCTCTGCGCGAACCATTCTTCCTTGCAGCAAAGCGTTGCCTTCGCGATTACACACCACCATACTGCACAAAACACAACCTGCAGGAGCGATCTATGGCCCAGACATTTTCCGATTACACGCCCGCCAAAGTCTGGGAATGGAACACCGAAAACGGCGGGCAATTTGCGGCAATCAACCGCCCGATCGCTGGTTCCACGCACAACAAGCCAAGTCCCGTCGGCAAGCATCCGCTCCAGCTGTACTCGCTGGCCACACCCAACGGCGTCAAGGTGACGGTGATGCTGGAGGAATTGCTCGCGGCTGGCCACTCCGGTGCCGAATACGACGCATGGCTGATCAACATCCGCGACGGTGACCAGTTCGGATCGGGCTTTGTCGATGCCAACCCCAATTCGAAAATTCCCGCGCTCGTCGATCACAGCACGCCGACGCCAACCCGCGTGTTTGAATCTGGATCGATCCTACTGTATCTGGCTGAAAAGTTCGGCGCGTTCCTGCCAACCGACCCGGCGAAACGCACCGAGGCGATCAACTGGCTGATGTGGCAGATGGGGGCGACACCTTATCTCGGCGGCGGCTTCGGCCATTTCTACGCTTATGCGCCGTTCAAATTCGAATATGCCATCGACCGTTTTGCGATGGAGGTGAAGCGGCAACTCGATGTGCTGAACCAGCGACTAGCCTATAATGAATATATGACAGGCGACGAGTACAGCATCGCCGATATGGCAATCTGGCCGTGGTACGGCGCGTTGGTGAAGGGGCTGGTCTATGAGGCTGGCGAGTTTCTTCAGGTTCAAGAATACACGAATGTAATCCGCTGGACCGACCAGATTGGCGCGCGTCCGGCGGTGAAGCGGGGCCGCATGGTCAACCGGGTAATGGGCGACCCCGCCAGCCAGCTGCACGAACGCCATGACGCCAGCGATTTTGATACGAAGACGCAGGACAAGATTGCGGTGGCGGAGGGTTGACTTGATCGGCGGGCGCAACACCGCTGGCCTCAGGAAAGCGTTTCATAAAGCCGCAAAGGGAAAAAGATAAAAAGAGATATGCCTTTGCGGCCAAGCCGCCTTTCATCATGATCGACGGTGTAAAATCGAACGGGGATATTTTGAATGGTCTGCGGCCTTTTTTCCTTTTTCCCTTTGTGGCTTTTATGAAACGCATTTTACAACGCCAAAGTCTGCGCAACGGTCACAATTACGTCAATCAGGTCCAGCTTGACAACAGCGCTTTGTTCTGCTATTGTTCCATGCGGTTTAAGGGAGAGATTCGATGATTGGATATGTGACACTCGGCACCAACGACATGGCACGTGGTGCCAAATTTTATGATGCGCTGGCGACCGAAATGGACACGCCGCGAATGATGGATTTTGGTACATTCATCGCCTGGGGCAAGGCCGACGGTCCGGCGGGCGTCGCGATTACCAAGCCGCATGACGGTAATGCAGCCACCGTCGGCAACGGCGTGATGGTTGCTTTGGAAGCCAAGGACAAGGATCAGGTCCACCGGCTCTATGACATTGCTTTGGCCAATGGCGGCACCTGCGAAGGCGCGCCCGGACCGCGCGGTGACGGTTTTTATGCTGGCTATTTCCGCGATCCCGATGGCAATAAACTGAATGCATTCGTGATGGGCGCAGCGGCGGTTTAGGTGAGACCTTAGTGTGACTTTAGGCCAAGAATGACAGGCGAAGATGACCGAACCTCACAATTTGTTGGTCAATCCGTTGCACCTGGGCCTTGGAGCGAGCGCGGTGGTGCAGCCTGCGTTTACCGGCATGGATTGGTATCAAGGCTACGGCCAACGGCACGATGATGACGGTGCCGAGGGACGATTGGTGTCAATGCACAGCTTCACCGAAAGTTGGGACAGCTGGGAAATGCATCCGGCTGGCGACGAAGTCGTGCTCTGCACCGCTGGGCGGATGACGCTGCATCAGGAATATGCCGATGGCACTACGGCAACCGTCATCATCGGGCCGGGCCAGTATGTAGTGAACCCCCCGGGATGCTGGCACACAGCCGATGTCGAGGAGGAGGCAACCGCACTATTCATCACCGCAGGTCTCGGCACACAACACCGCCAGCGGTAATAACAAAGCGTGATGCACGTCACGCTCGTTTTGTGTAAAATTTTCTATCAAGGTAGCGCGACCCAAGGGCGGCTAACTTTTCAAAGGAAAGTCCCCTCTCCTAAAGGGCTTGACCGGAAATGCACTCCCGGTCGAGCCCTACTTTAGCGGCTATGAGCGACGCTTAATGCTGACACTCTGTAACGTGAATTCCATACCCAGTTGATTGCTGCCTCCTGCAAGCTGAAGCGTCAGCAACTGGTATTTACATTCCGATCCCAGACTAAATGCTTGAGCCGCAGCGCTGGGGCCCTGCTTCACAGAGGTCGTATTGATCCATTTGCTGATATTAGCCGATGCAGACAGGCACTGCATTTCCCAGCGGATCTCTGCGTCGGATGTATCGCTCTCAGCCTGATAATTTGCGGAAAATTCGTAATTGCCTGGTTCCAGAAAAAGATATTTGCGCATCAGTTCACCGCGCTCGCCGGATTGGGCAAAGGCACTTAGCTGTGCAGCACCAGATTTATCGAATGCCGAAAAACTACCGCCTATCACCGCGCTGTCTGTTACCTGCCAGCCGGCCGGAGGATAGGCTATGTTGACGGTCGATCGGTTCAATCCGGCGGTATACAAAGCCTGCTTTTGCGCTCCGGCAAGGCTCAGATAATAACGTTGAAAAACAAAGAATTCGGACTTCGCCGCAAGAACCGACAGAAGTTGGTTGGAAATCGCGGTATATTCGGGCCGATCAGGCAGCCGCCCTGATCGCATGAGGACGTCAGCTACATTTTTAGGGTCGGTGGCAGTGCTAATCGCCTGATTCAGGAAGGTGGGGAGCCAGTCCGGCGCTTCCTTGACATATGGAACCAACCCTGACCGAACTTCCGGATCATCAAGTGCCCCAATCAGCGTCGGAATTAACAAGTCGAAACTGCGGGGCGTCGTCCGCAACGCGATGTTGTAATGATAAAGCGCCTGTTTTTTGTCACCTCGCTCCACGGCATCTTCAATGAGCCAAAGCTGGGTACCGAAATCACGACGCGATACCTTTTGCGACAAAAGCATCAGTTCGCGGGCTTTCTTTCGATCACCCCGAACTTCAGCGACATAGCCCAAAAGCCGAATAGCCACCGGGTTCAATGCCCCGCCACGCAGCGACTCCTTCGCCATCGCTTCCACTTTTTTCAAAGTCGCCGGGCTTTGTGACTGGGAGAATAGTTCATCTGCCTTACGAGACAGAGCCAACGGGTGGTTAGGTACGAACCGAAGAGCGACATCGGGATTTTGCTGCCACGTGATGTTCGCAACAGCGTGGATAAACGACAGCCATGCTACATATCCAACCAAGCTGAACCAAACCACCAACTTTACCCAGTAAAACGGCGATTTGGCTCGTAAACTGGCAAATCGCGAAGAACTTTTGGGCTTTCTGGGCATGGATTCTGCGCTTTGTTCTGAGCTAGCTTATGCGTTGGCGGAGACGGAGGGATTCGAACCCTCGGTACCGAATTATCAGTACGACGGTTTAGCAAACCGTTGGTTTCAGCCACTCACCCACGTCTCCAACGCGCTTGGCATCGGCGGCCTATAGCGACGCTTTTCGGGGGCCGCAATGCTTATTGAACGCTAGCCGCTACACAGTCCAGACTACCAAACGGCTAATTGCGATTCGCTCTGGCGCAAATAGGACTCGTGTCGCCGCCCGTTCATTGTGCGCTCATCGCCGCTAACCATATGAATGCCCTTGAATCGGGAGGAATGGGCGAATGCAGCCGCAGAGTAAGAAGTCCGCAATCAGCATTTTATGGGCACGGTTGGCATATTGTCTGACCGCCATGATGTTGGTCACCGTTCCCGCCAGCGCGCAAATCACGACGGTGGATCCCAATGATGCGATTGACGCCGATCTTGGAACGCCGCCTGCTGCTGCCACTCCGCCCGAAAGCGATGTTGTCGTTCAGGACGGCGTGCTGACCGATGGGGTGCCCAATCCGGCGAGCAACCCGCCCGTTACGCAGACCCCCGATCAAGCCACCTATCAGGAAGACGACCTGATCGGTGCCGCCGAGGGCGTATTTGGCAAAGGGGCCAAAGGTATCGGCATACTGATCGAGGATATATTGAAGAAGCAGGGACGACCCAATGGCTATATTGTGGGCCGCGAAGGCGGCGGCGCTTTCATTGTCGGGTTGCGTTATGGCTCGGGTACGCTGAACCACAAAGTAGAAGGACAAAAGCCGGTTTATTGGACCGGTCCGTCGATTGGTTTTGATGCGGGGGCCAATGCCGGTAGCACGTTCGTGCTGGTCTATAATCTTTACGATAGCGAGGATCTGTATCGCCGCTATCCGGCGGGCGAGGGCGCTGCCTATTTGCTCGGTGGATTCAACGCCAGCTATCTACGCCGCGATGATGTTGTGCTCATCCCCATCCGAGTTGGCGGCGGACTTCGGCTGGGAGCCAATGTCGGCTATATGAAATTTTCCAAGAAGCAACGCTGGTTGCCTTTCTAAGCGCCGACGCGCAAGTCTTCCATTCGCTTCAGATAG
>JANPAM010000438.1:0-2353 GCA_031429915.1 Sphingomonadales bacterium
GTAATGATCGGCAGCGTCACCACGACCAAACCGCATTGGGCGAAGCTCCGCCAGACCGCTCAACAACTCGGCCAAGTGGTGTCCCCCGACGATGCCTATCTGGCCAATCGCGGCCTGCGAACGCTCGCGGTTCGGATGAAAGCGCATGAGGCTTCGGCGTTGAAGATTGCGCATTGGCTCAACGAACGGCCCGAAGTCGAGACAGTCCTCCACCCCGCTATGCCAGGCTGTCCCGGTCATGAAATCTGGAAACGCGATTTCACCGGCTCGTCGGGTCTGTTCTCGTTTGTGTTAAAAGGCACCAAAGCCAAAGCCGCCGCCTTTGTCGATTTGCTCGAACTGTTCGGCATCGGTTACAGCTGGGGCGGGTTTGAGAGCCTCGCTTTGCCAGTGCATCCTGAAAAATACCGTTCGGCCACCACTTGGGACAAAGAACGCATGCTGGTCCGTCTACAGATTGGGCTGGAAGACGTCGATGAGTTGATCGCAGACGTCGAATCGGCGCTTATTCAGAGTCGATGCACCTAACGCGTCGGAACCGGCGTCTCGCCCGAGTAGTCATAAAAGCCGCGTTTTACTTTCCGGCCATACCAGCCCGCCTCGACATATTTCTGCAAGAGCGGCGCGGGGCGGAATTTGGCGTCGCCGGTAGAAGTGAAGAGAACGTTGATAATCTCGAGACAGGTATCGAGGCCGATAAAGTCGGCCAGCGTCAACGGCCCCATCGGGTGGTTGAGACCCAACTGGCAGGCGGTGTCGATGTCACGGATGGTGGCGACGCCTTCACCAAGCGCAAAGCACGCTTCGTTGATCATCGGCATGAGCACGCGGTTGACGATGAAGCCGGGGGCGTCTTGTGCAAACACCATCTGTTTGCCCAACGCGGCACCATAGGTTTCAACAACCTTCACGGTTTCGTTCGACGTCGCCAGCCCACGAATGACCTCAATCAGCCCCATCACCGGCACCGGATTGAAGAAATGGACACCAATGAAACGGGCCGGATCGGGTGAGGCTTGCGCCAGTCGCGTAATCGGTATCGACGAGGTGTTCGATGCCAAAACCGCTTGATGGCCAAGAATCTTGCCAACGTTGTCGAATATCTTGCGCTTGATTTCTTCACGCTCGGTCGCGGCTTCGATGATGAGGCCCGCGTCTGCCATCGGTTCATAAGTTGCCACCGGCTCGATCCGCGAGAGCAAATTATCGGCCTCTTCGCGTCCCATTTTTTCCTTGGCAACGAGCCGGTCCAGCGCCTTGGCGATGCCAGCCTTGCCGGTTTCAGCCTTGGCCAGATCAAGGTCGGACAAATACACATGATAGCCCGCAGCGGCACTCACCTGCGCGATGCCAGCGCCCATTTGACCCGCACCGATAACGCCGACTGATCGCATGATAAACTCCGTAAACCTTGGGAACGAATGGCCCCTAGCGAACGGAGGTCAAAAGCGCTAGTCTCGCCAATATGCGCAGGGGATATATCGCACTGGCACTGATGTGCATGAAGGCAAGCGCGGTGGCGGCACCGGCACCTATATCAAAGCAGGGCGTCACACCGTCCAAGGTTATGACTTACAAGGACTGGGCGGTTGGTTGCGACAATGGTCTTTCCTGCCAAGCAGTGGCATTGATGCCCGAAGGTCTTCCCGAAGGTTCACTGTCCATCGTGGCTGTTCGCGCCGCGGGAGCAAACGGGACATTCAGCATCGATATGTCGGGGTCGGCATCCAGGTCTGACAGATTTCGCGTTGTGATCGATGGCAAGGTTGCGGATACCGGCTCGGTTCAGGTCGGCAGCGAGACCATCAAGATCACAGGTGCCGATGCCATGAAGCTGGCGCGGGCGATGGCCAAAGGCAACAGGCTTCGGCTGATTGACGGGGCGGGAACCGAACTGGGAGCAGCGTCGCTCGCTGGTTCGGCGGCGGCCTTCCGCTACGCCGATGTAGCGCAGGGACGTGCCGGATCGCGCGGGGCTATTATCGCTACCGGGCCGAAGATGGCCACTGCCAAGACTGTTTCACTGCCGGTCATCAGCCCCAAAAAAATCAAGCCAACCAAGATATTGCCCGACACCGGTGCACTCGTCGCATTGTCGGAAGGCAGCCCATGCGCTGCCGAACGCTTTGGTCCGACAGCGGATTCGGCTTACAGTCTGGGTTCGGGGCCAGACGGCGCACAGGCGCTGGTGTTGCTCAATTGCGGTGCGGGTGCGTATAATTTTTCGTCCGGCATTTACACCGGACAACGCAACGGCAAGGGCAAATGGACGTTTGAACCGGCGAAATTCGATTACGGCGCTGCGGGTTTTTCCGAGGACAGCAAAATTCCGCTGCTTGTCAACGCCGGTTGG
>JANPAM010000439.1:0-8496 GCA_031429915.1 Sphingomonadales bacterium
ATGCCTTTTCTTTTACGTTTGCGACAATGGCGGCCGCAACGTTGTTTTTATGGTTCGGCCGGTCTCAAGTTGCACCAGCCTATAGGACAGCCCTGACAGTATCAGGGCTTGTATGCGCGATTGCGGCCTATCATTACTGGCGCATTTTCGAAAGCTGGGCCGGTGCCTACGAAGTAAAAGACAGCGTCCTGTCGATGACCGGCGTCGCGTTTAACGACGCCTATCGGTATGTCGACTGGTTGCTGACGGTGCCGTTGCTTCTCATCGAACTCATCCTGGTGATGCGTCTAACCGAGGCTGAAACATCGTCAAAGTGCCTCCGGTTGGGCTTTGCCGCGGCCTTGATGATTATTCTCGGATATCCCGGTGAAGTTGCCGACGACAATGCCACGCGGGCGTTGTGGGGCACGTTATCGTCCATCCCGTTCATCTACATTGTGTGGGAGCTGTTCAAAGGTCTGGGTGGATCAATCGAGCGTCAGCCCGAGAACGTCCGGGAGCTGGTGAAAACTGCGCGGCTCGTGACCTTTGCATCGTGGGGCTTCTACCCGATTGTATACATGATCCCGTATACCGATCTCGGCGGTGCAACCGTCGAAACCGCAGTGCAGATCGGCTACACCGTAGCTGACATCGTCGCCAAGGCAGGCGTGGGCATTATGATTTACGTCATCGCCGTCAGGAAATCGGCGTCCGAAGGTTATCAGGCTTAAATTACGGTGGTGGTAACGGGTTCCCCGCCAATCCCCGGTACCGCCGCGGTAACGTCGGCCGGATTGTCTGCTCCTAGACAATCCGGCCGATCATTTGCGTCTGCTGAGAACGCTTTCAGCTCGATAACCCGATTTCTCGCATTTGCCTTGCTGTCGTGCGTTGGTTTACAGGCACTTGGATTAGACTTTGCCGACGAAACTGTAACGCAGACCCTCTGCGCAGCTTTGTTACTGCTGGGGCTGCCGCATGGCACCTTCGACTGGCAACTACTACATGCCGGGCTTCAGCGGTCGATTTACACCTTTGCGCTTCGGCTAGGATTATACCTTGGGTTAGCCGCTGCAACTTATCTGGCTTGGCAAATAGCGCCAATCGCCGCTTTGACGATTTTCCTTTTAATCGCAATTTTTCACTTTGCCGAGGATTGGGAGAGTGATTTAATTCTCGCCAACTCGTCAGCAACAAAGCCGAAATTTTTGGCGCTGGCGATGCCGATAAGCATCATTACGCTACCGGCGCTCAGCCACCAGGAAATGTTGCGCTCAATATTTGTGATGCTCTCCGGCGATGAATCCGCAGTGATGTTAGTTGACGTGATGATTTTGTTAGCTCCGGTGGCAACCGGCGTTGCAACAGCCAAAATATTCATGGATTGCGCAACCGGCGAAATCAGTCGCGGTATCGCCGGAATATGCGTCCTGTCAGCGATGGTAATACTGCCGCCAATAGCGGGGTTCAGTCTTTACTTCTGCCTCTATCATTCACCGCTTCATTTTAGCACTGGATGGAAGCAACTGACTGTGGACCAAGCCAAATATTCAGCTTTGATAGTAGCTGGGTTAACAATAGGAGGGCTCGCCATCGCTGCCTTGGTTTATAGTTTCGGGCAGGGAAGTACGGTTACAGGTAACCTCGTCGCCACTGCGTTTGTTACGCTTTCATTGCTGACCGTACCGCACATGATAATGCCGTCGCTTGTAAGCCGGCGACACAGCAGTCTCTAATTATTCTGGATTATGTCGGCTTAGGGTGAGATGCCAACCAAAGCCTTATCGCACTGGCTAATCCACAAGGCGTGTCCGATTCTAGCCGCTCTACATCGATTTGAGCGACCAGTGCGTTGACTGGCAAGCTCCGTGCATCAGCCGCCGCTTTCAACGTGTCCCAGAATAATGGCTCCAAACTGATCGAAGTCTGGTGACCTGCAATAGTCATGCTGCGCTTGACCGGGGGGTGGTAGATGGAGGGCACCTCCCTCTTCTAACCCATATTGTCATTCCCGCGAAGGCGGAAATCCATGGCCTGATCTATCGGTTTGAAACGAGAGTTCGGTCGTGCGGATAGTGTCGGCCATGGATTCCCGCCTTCGCGGGAATGACAAAGTTGGTGTCGAAACACTGCGCACGAAACCTCAATACATGTGCTGCCCGCCGTTGATCGACAACGTCGACCCCGTAATAAAGCCCGCGTTGTCGCTTGTCAGGAACTCGACTCCGCGCGCAATTTCGTCGGGTTGGCCCAAACGTCCGACCGGTATCTGCGCGACAATTTTTTCCATTACGTTTTCGGGAATTGTCGCCAGCATTTCGGTGCCGATATAGCCCGGCGCAATCGCATTTGCCGTCACCCCGTGGCGCGCGCCTTCGGCGGCCAGCGATTTGGTAAAGCCGTGAATCCCTGACTTGGCGGCGGCATAATTGACTTGCCCGATTTGCCCGCCCTGTCCGTTGACCGATCCGATATTAACGATCCGTCCCCATTTGCGCTCGCGCATCCCGGCAAACACCGCTTTAGCCATGTTGAAACAGCCAGTCAGGTCAACCCGAATTACCTCGTCCCATTGTTCGAAGGTCATTTTCACCATCGTCGCGTCGCGGGTGATGCCGGCGTTGTTGACCATAATATCGATCTGCCCGTACTCGGCCTCAATCGCGGCACAGGCGTCGATGCAGCTTTTGTGGTCGCCGACATCCCATTTGCTAACCGCAATGCCGGTGCGTTCCGAAAAGGCTTTGGCCGCCGCGTCGTTGCCACCGTAATTTGCGATCACGACCCGACCTTTTTCCTGAAGCTTCAAACTGATTGCTTCGCCAATTCCGCGAGTTCCACCGGTCACAACTGCTACGCGTTTCATACATTCTCTCCTGCATTTTTTAATTATTACGGAGACTGACTAATGTGCCGAATTGCCTTCGGCAAGTTGACGCAAGCGTTAGGAAGTGCCTTACGCAATCCAGCCGGTTAGTTCGCGCCGGATAAGTGCTTCAAGCATATCCATGCCGACTATGCTGTCATTAAGACATGGAAGGTAGGCAAAATGAGTCCCGCCCGCTTCTTCGAACTGTTCCCGGCCCTGGATGGCAAGTTCCTCAAGCGTCTCAAGGCAATCGACCGAGAAGCCCGGAGCGAATATTGCTATCCTCTTTTGGCCCTCAGCCGCCAGCCGCTGTATTGTGACGTCGGTTGCTGGCTCAAGCCACTTCGCGCGGCCAAAGCGGGACTGGAAACTGACCACCAGTTCGCGGCCCATGGCTTCGGACAGCAACCGAGCGGTTTTCTGGCAGTGGCAATGATAGGGGTCGCCCAAATGCAGCGTGCGTTCGGGCATGCCGTGGAAGCTGATGACGAGCGCATCTGGCGTGAAATCGAGCGATGCCAGCGACGCCTCGACCGATGATTTCAGCGCGCCGATATAAGTCGGGTCGTCGTGATAAGCGGGCAAAGTGCGGATGGCCGGATGCCAGCGCATTTGCGTGAGCGCTGCATACGCCTCATCCAGCACCGTCCCTGTCGTCGCGCCGGAATATTGGGGATAAAGCGGAGCGATCAGGATTCGATTACAACCGGCTTGCTTCATCGCCCCCAACTGGTCGGGCACGGAAGGGTTGCCATAGCGCATGGCATAACAGACGTCGACCGCGCCGCCCATACGCTCTGCCAGTGCCTCGGTTTGGGCTATCGTGAACGATGCGAGCGGAGAACCCCGATCGGTCCAGACTTTTGCATAGGCTTTGGCCGATTTCTGCGGGCGGGTGTTGAGAATTATACCCCGCAATATGGGCTGCCATAGCAGCGCCGGGATCTCGACTACGCGGCGGTCGGACAGGAACTGCTTAAGATAGCGCCGTACCGCCGGTGCGGTCGGCGCGTCCGGCGTACCAAGATTGACCAGCAGCACACCGATTTTGGGGGTGGCAATCAGTGGATGATTGGGTGGAATCATAAGCCCCTCGACAACAAAGGCAGTTCGCGCAAACGCACGCCCGCTGCCGAAAACAACGCGTTGGCAATCGCAGGCGCGACGGCCGGCACGCCGAGTTCGGTGACGCCGCCGGGTGCCTCATTATTTTGGATGAACTCGACGGTGATTTCCGGCACGTCGGCGAGTTGTGGCAGGTCGATGTCGCGCAGACGTCGCGCGGTCGGCAGGCCTTCTTCGAACTCTGTCGATGCACCCAATGCCTGAGCTAGCCCGAACACTATACCCCCCTCGATTTGCTGTTTCGCCAGATCGGGATTTATCAGTCGTCCGCAATCGACCATTGCCGAAATCTTGTCGACGCGCACGCCCCGCTCTCCAGTGCGTGCGGTGGCGATAACCGCGATATGGCTGCCGCGCATAGAATGGCAGGCAATGCCCTTGCCGCTGCCGTCCGCGCCACCGTCCCAGCCCGCCATTGCTGCAACCCCCGTCAAGCAGCGCGCCAGCCGGGTCTGCCCGACTAGCATCTGCATCCGGTATGATAATGGCTCTACCCCAGCTTTGTGTGCAAGCTCGTCGATGAAACATTCGACGAAGAAGCAATTGTGGCTGTGCGCCATGCTGCGCCACGGCCCCGTCGGGATTGGCAGCGCCACGGGGAAATGATCGATGGTCAGATTGGGAATTGCATAAGGCGGAGTTGCACCCTCAACCGCAAAAACATCGAATTCACCGGCGGCTGATGCCCGTGCGTCCTGAATGCTGTCGCCGCCAAGCCGGTTGGCCAGTTCGCGCATTGTCGATGCTGACGCTACACGCACAGCAAGTCCGGCAACCTGTCCATCGCGGTTGAGCGCGGCGGTCATCCGGCCCAGTGCGGGGCTTCGGACATGGTCGCGGATGAAATCCTCGGGCCGCGACCAGATTAACTGTACCGGACGTTCGATTTGCTTTGCGATCACCGCGATTTGTGCGGCAATCAGGCTATCGAAATTGCGGTCGAAGCTGCCTCCGGCAAACATCGGGTAGACGACAACGTCATCGGGCGAGATGCCGATGGATTTTGCGGCAGCCTGCCTTGCGGCTTCGGGTGCCTGACTCGCGATCCACAATTGCAGACGGCCGTTTTTGAATGACGCGGTGGCCGAACGGGTTTCGATTGGCGCGTGGAGTGCGGCGGCAACGCTATAGTCTGCCTTATAGACGCGCGTTTCCGCTCGATTGGCAACCGTCGCATCGACGTCCCCTGTGCGCACAAGCCGCGTTCCTGTGCCCTTGCCAATGGCATTGGAGAGCTTCTCGGTAATTTGCCCGCTATCTGCTAACTGACCCTTGGTGCTGAACACCGGTGCCATTGCGTCGAGCGCTTTGTTTGCCGCCCACCAATTCGTCGCAACGGCGGCAATCCAGTGATCGGTGGTCACGATATTGACCACGCCGCGAATTTTCACGGCTTTGGTCTTAGCTGATTTCAGCGTTGTGTCACCAATCGGCCCGCCTCTGATCGACGCGTAAAGCATATCGGGCAGCCTGATATCGCCTGCAAAACTGGCACTGCCATCGACCTTTGCCGACAGGTCGAGACGCGGCGCATTGCGGCCTGACAAATGATTTTTCGGCGACGGATTGAGCGGAACCGGATCGGGCGGGATAAGCTCTGCTGCTTCGACGACCAGATCGGCAAATGCCAACCGTCGTTTGCCGAACACGACAAAACCCTTGTCGGTCTGGCATTTTTCCCATTCGGTATCCCACCGCGCCGCTGCCGCCTGACAGAGCAGCACGCGCGCCGCAGCACCGGCCTCGCGACACGGCAGTTCGAACTGACGGATCGACGACGAGCCCCCGGTTACAACGAAATTATCGCGCATGGAAATTTCGCCGATAACGTTATTAGCGAACGATCCAGCATCTTGCGTGGCCATATTCGTAGGCAGAAACGCCGCAGCCCATTCGCGCGCCAATAGTTCGTTGGCAAAAAGCGGGCTGGCCGAAACCGGCTGCACCGCTACCGAGCGCCAATCGGCACCCAGCTCACCCGCGACGATCTGGGCCAAAGCAGTATAAACGCCCTGACCCGATTCGCTTTGCGGGATTGCGACAATGACCTTGCCGTCCTCGGCAATTTTGAGCCAAGGCCCGAACAAATGCTCGCCCTTGGCCACGTTCAAATTTGGCTGATACTGACGGGGCCATGCCCCCCACGCCACGAGCAGGCCAACGCCGACGCCGCCGCCGATCAGCAGCTTACGACGGGTGAGTACTCGAGCTTCGTCGTCCTCGTCGCTCATGCAGGGGCGGCCTGATGCTTATCGATCCAGTCGCTCACTTGTTGGGCAATCGCCGCAAACGAATCCGATATCCATCCGTCTCCAAGTGCAGGCGGTTCGCCCGCATCGCTTGCCAAGCGGATACTGATATCAAGTGGAATTCGACCAAGAAACAGAATATTCAATTCAGCGGCTGCGGCTTCGGCGCCGCCATGTCCGAACGGATTGCTGACGTCGCCGCAATTGGGGCAAAGATAGCCAGCCATATTTTCAACCAGCCCGATGATCGGAATTTTGGCGGTATCAAAGAAGCTGATTGCGCGCATCGCGTCGATCAACGCCAGATCCTGTGGCGTCGATATAATGATCGCACCAAGCGGCTTATGCTTTTGCACCATTGACAACTGGATATCGCCAGTGCCCGGTGGCAGATCGACGATGATATCGCGCACATCGCCCCAATGCGCGTCGACCAGTTGCGACAGAGCATTCCCCGCCATTGGCCCGCGCCATGCCACTGCCTGACCGGGATTAACGAGCTGCCCCATCGACAGGAACGGAACGCCGCCAGCGCCCATCACCGGGAACATTTTCTTGTCGGCGGCTTCGGGTTTGCTGCCATCTGCACCCATCAGCTGTGTTTGCGATGGACCGTAGATATCGGCATCAACCAGCCCGACCGCACGACCGCTTCGCGCCATTGCTACCGCCAGATTGGCCGACAACGTCGATTTTCCGACCCCGCCCTTACCGCTGGCAACCGCAATTAGTCGAGGTGTTATTCGTTCGGCGGTCATCATTATCCGAACCGATTTCGCCCCTGCTGTGGTCAAGGCGGTGCGTAGATCGGCCTCGATCAAATCACGATTGGCAGCGGTCAATCCCGACACGTCAAGCATCAGCGAAACCGCGCCGTCGCTTGCTTTCAACGCGCTCGCGCGACGACCGGCAACCCCTGCAACCAAGTCAGAAAAGACATCATTTTCGGCCATCCCGACCGAATAGAATCAGAATTGCGGGATTGACACTGTTTTTCTGAAAAACCGTTCTTATAAAGACGATATGACTAAAAAAATCGACAATCAGGGTGCAACGATAACATCGATTGACGGCAAAGGCCCGTGGGATACTTCAGGTTCGGGAAGCAGCAGCGGCAAGCCCGACGGTGACGCAAAACCCGGCCCGCGCAGTCCTTGGGACCCTACACCTGGTAATGAGCCGCAAGCGGCCCGCAATCGCGGCCCGTCACTTGAGGATTTGCTTCGCCGTGCGGGCGGCGGCGGCAAGGGTGGCGGCTTTGGCGGGATGCCGAAGCGCGCCGATGGCAAAAGCTGGTGGCCAATTATTGTCGGCGGTTTTGTACTCATCTGGTTGGTATGGACAAGCGTTCATCGCCTCGGGCCAGAACAGGAAGGGGTTATTACAACCTTCGGCAAATATTCCCGGACCGTTGGTTCAGGCATCTCTTTCACTGCGCCTTCGCCAATCCAGCGGATAGAAAAGGTGGATACGCAGCAGATCAGAACAACCTCTGTCGGCTCGTCAAAAGCGGCGAGCGACAATCTGGTTCTGACCAAGGACCAGAATATCATCGACATGGCGTATGATATCCGTTGGTCGATCAAGGACCCCGAATTGTTCCTGTTCCAGCTCGACCAGCCCGAACAATCGGTTCAGGAAATCGGCGAGAGCGCGATGCGCGCGGCGGTATCCAATTTCAACCTGAACCAGGCAATTGGCGACGGCCGGTCCGACATCGAGGCGCAGGTGCGTTTGCGGATGCAGCAGATACTCGACGAATACCGCGCAGGGGTGATGGTGCAGAGCATCTCGATTCGCCAATCCGATCCGCCAGCCGAAGTTAACGAGGCGTTCCGCGAGGTCAACGTCGCGCAGCAACAACGCGAGAGTTACATCAACAACGCGCGTGCAACCGCCAGCCAGATCAAGGAACAGGCGCTTGGTGCCACCATTGAGTTCGACAAGATTTACGAGCAGTATAAGCAGGCACCCGATGTTACACGCCGCCGCCTATATTATGAAACCATGGAATCGGTGTTGAGCAAGGTCGACAAAACCATCGTCGAAAGCGGAGGGGTAACGCCCTATCTGCCGATACCCGAATTCAAACGAAAAGTTAGTGCTTCGACTAGCGAAGCGTCGGCGACGGAAGCAAAACGATGAAAAGCGCTCTTATCCGCAATCCGATTTTTCTGGCAATGGCCGGTGTGGCTTTACTTATCCTGCTGTCGATGTCTGTTTCGGTCGTTCCCGAAACCAAACAGGCAATCATCAGCAGCTATGGCCAAC
>JANPAM010000440.1:0-2506 GCA_031429915.1 Sphingomonadales bacterium
ATTTCAGATAGCTCATGGTGACGGCGCGGCGTATGGCAGAAACAAACCGAACTGAGGAGATTTGTATCTGGTCTCAACGCCCACCTAAGACCACCCATCAGTATCAAGTCGGCACTGGGTGTACTTCCAATGCGCTTTGACCCAACGGATCTTGGTGCTGAGTTTGCAGACCGTGCCGTTGCCCTAAATATTGCACCCGTGCGGGCACAGGCTCGGTATGTCTTGTGCTGGCTTCAACAAACATTGCGCGGTCACGACCACCCCACGATTGACGCTGCACTCACGTTTGGCAATCGGTTGGGCTTGCCAGTCATAGTATATCACGGATTGCGTCAGGACTATCCGCACGCCTCCGAACGGCTGCACCGCTTCATCCTTGGCGCAAGTCGAGCAATGGCGAAAACGCTTCAACAACGCGGCATTGCCTGTGTGCATTATGTCGAGCGAAAAGAGCATTACGAACGGGGACTCGTTTATCGGCTGGCAGCTGACGCCGCAGCTGTTTTTATCGATGAGCATGCGACCTTTGTCGGTGCCGCACAGGCCAACACCTTTGCGGCCCGGACAGATGTAGCAACGATCGCAGTTGACGCGACGAGGCTCGTTCCATTTCGGGCTCTGTCAGGAAAACTACACGCGACGAAGAACTTTCGCGCTGCGCACACGCCGCTACGGGCCGAGTGGCGTGCGCTGCGGACTCCCGTTGAGCCAGATGTCGCACCTTTTGATGGCAGGCTCGATTACGACCTTGTATCTCTGGCACGAATGACCGATGCCGATCTTGACACACTCGTAGCGAGCTGCGCAATCAACCATGCATTGCTGCCCGTCGCCGAGCACCCTGCATCCGCCGAAGAGGTCGAACGCCGCCTAGCGGTGGCAGCTAATCTGGTTGTGCCGACCTACAACAAACGTCGCAACAATGCCTCTGATGCGCTTTCATGCACACAACTGTCACCTTATCTCCATTTTGGCATGGTAAGTCCTTGGGCGATCATGGATGCCGTCGAATGTCAAATCGACAAAGCTTCGACCCGGTACAAATTCTATGACGAAATGCTGACATGGCGCGAATGGTCGCACTGGCGGATGCAAGCGTCACCGGACCTGCTTACCTACCAATCACTTCCGCGGGCGGCCCGCGCAACGCTTGAAGCGCACCGCGGCGATCCACGCGAACCAGTTTCGTTTGAACAGGTGGTTGCGGGAAGCACGCCCGATCGAACTTGGAATGCCTGTCAACGCTATTGGCGGCAAACGGGATGGCTACACAATAATCTAAGAATGTATTGGGCCAAGCAACTTCTGCGATGGGCTCCGACGCCGGAAGAAGCTTGGAGCGTGGCATGCCGACTAAATGACGAACAATCGCTTGATGGCCGCGATCCAGCAACGTACATTTCCATGCGTTGGGCATTTGGTGAAGCGAAGCCTGGCTGGGGAGATCGGCCGATCTACGGAACCGTCGCGCCTCGGTCCGACAGTGCGATCCTAAAACGTGTGGGAATGGTCGATTGGATCGACAAATGGTCAACAGAACCGATAACAGCCGAGCTTCTCCGCTAGATGGCGATTCCATGTTGGAAAGCTAGCGCGAAGGGCTGCATTTTTAGTTTACCCGGAAATGGCATCAAAATTGCGGTCCACTGGTTGTGCCCGATCAACCCAAGAGTATACTGGGAAGCTTACGATCGCTGGTTGTCTGCGTAAAATGATGACGTCGGTTTGCTGGTAACCGTGCCTCCTTCGCAACGAATGACAGTGCAGTAATTTCCGTGCGCCATATTTTGGCTTTTGCCCATTCAGTAAAGCTCCGGCGTGCTGGTTATGCTATCTGAGGCTTTGTCACAGATATATTTAGGGAGAGAACAATGTCAGCGACCATAAAGCGCGATCTGCGCACTGGCAGATCAGTTTGGTTCGACCGACGCTTGCCTTCCATCCCGTCGTCACCTTTGAGCGCACCGGTGTCATGCGACATCCTTGTGGTAGGTGCTGGCATCTCAGGTTCGATTATTGCCGAAGCGCTGAGCGACGCGGGTTTGAACGTTGCAATTGTCGACAGGCGCGGAGCAATCCAAGGCTCCACCGCCGCATCGACGGCGTTGCTGCAATATGAAATCGACACGCCGCTTTCAGTGTTGTCGACACGAATCGGCCGCGAGCGGGCGGAGCGGATTTGGCGGCGATCACGGCTGGCGGTGGATGCTTTGCGTGAACGGACACGGGCGCTTGGCATCAATGCTGAACAGGCAACCCGCGATAGTTTATATCTGTCGGGCAATGTACTCGACGCTGCGGGCCTTGAAGCCGAGACCGAAGCGCGGCGGCGGGCTGGGTTCGAAGTGAGCTTTCTGAAACCTTCAGCGGTGGATGATCGATATGGCATCAAAGGCCGCTCGGCGATTGTTGGGCGCGATAATTATATGGCTGATCCGCGTTTGCTGGCGGCGGGCTATTTGAACACGGCCATCGCGCACGGCGCCCAGCTATATGCGCCGGTCGA
>JANPAM010000441.1:0-5054 GCA_031429915.1 Sphingomonadales bacterium
GCCTTCAGCGGAAGCGTTGTCGTCTGCTCGATCATATATTGATACAGACCTTCGCCGCCCTTCATTGCCGACAACCCAACCTGTTCGCGCGCCAGCGGCAGATAGCTATCGCGCAGAAAATCGCGCAGCCGGGCGTTTGCGGGATACAGTCCGTTAACGACAACATCACGATATTCCGCCGTTAGTCGCGTCTTGTCCGCGTCGCTGAAGCCTTCGGGGTACTTGAGGACTGGGCCGAAATACGGCGACTCCTCGGTCTTTTGCGCCAATTGAGTATTCAATTGTTCGATGACGTTATTTATCGTCATCTTTGTTTCAAACACGCCCGACGCCATGCCTTGCCGGAACCGGTCAACCGAGCGGTCCATCAAGACGATGAATTCTTTGTGGCGTTTAAGATTGTTGTCGTAGTCCTGCACGGTCTTGAACGGAGCCGCACCCTTGCCGCTGGCGAAAGTGGGGTAGAACGTGTGAAAGCCGAAGAAGTGGTTGAGCGGACGAACCACGGTCAGGCCCATAATTTCTTTTGACAGGCCCTTCAGCGCATCGAGCTGGTTCTGTTTGTACACATCATAGGCGATCTGGTCGGTTGGATTGAGTTTCGACCGGTCAACAGCTTTCAAGCTTTCCAGATTATTTTCTGCGGCCTTTTTTTCGTTCGCGAAATACTCGTCGCTGATGAAATCGCCGAACCGGTCAGCATAGCGCATATCGCCGCGGAACAGCGCATTCAGCGGATTGCGTTTGAGGTTGGCTTCATCGTCCGCCGCGAAAAGAGCCGACAGCCGTTTTCCTTCGGTGATTGATGGAGATGCAATCGGTACGGACTCCGCATTGGCAGTAACGCTGAGCGGCGCCAGCAACGCGGCGGTCGCGAGCAACAGGATTTTGGCAGATTTCATGAAAGGCTCTCCAAATAACGAATACGCCGCGTAAGCAGCGTCAATGGGGCGGGTGTTGCGTGTCGAACGACAAGGCGCAATGTAATTTCGACAGACGGCAGTTTTACCTTTGCTGACGGCAAGCGCCATCGAACTGGCAACTTGCTCTGGCCGCAAAGCACGTCATAATACTGAGGCAAAGCGGGGGAGCATCGGCAATCATCTTTTTAATAGTCATCGCGTTGATCGCCGTCGGTGTGGTGTTGTATCAAACACAGCGGGAGCTTAGCCGAATCCGTGAGCGACTGGACGATTTGGAGAGCCGCGCGTTCAGTGGGTCCATTGGCGTCTCGGTTGACCAACCCGCCCCTGAGTTTCGTGTTGCAGCAAAAGTTACCAGCAGGCGGGCCGCGACCGTCGTCAGCGCTTTGCCTCCTCCACCGGAAATCGCTCGCGTAACAGAGCCAGAGCCGGAATTGACCAAATCGCGCTTTGCAGACCTTAGCTTTGAAAGCCTCGTCGGGGGAAAGCTGCCGATTTGGGTTGGCGGCATTTCCTTGGTGTTCGCTGGGTTCTTCCTTGTCCGCTTTACTATTGAGGCTGGATTGTTTGGCCCCGGTGCCCGGTCAATAACCGCGACTATCTTTGCCTTTGCGATGATCGCCATGAGCGAACTCGGCGGGCGGTTACCCAAAATCGGCGCGTCGTTCACCGCTGACCCACGCGTCGCGCAGAGCTTGGCGGGTGCTGGCGTCGCCACGCTCTATGGCACACTTTATATGGCGGCTGAAATTTACGGCTTGGTAGGCGTGCCGACGGCATTCATCCTTGTGGTGGTCGTAACCGCCATCGCCTTCGCTCTGTCACTCCGCCACGGCCCGCCGACGGCACTGATGGGCTTGATCGGCGGATTTGCAGCACCTTGGGTTGCTGGCATGGGTGCAAGCAACCTGCCGACGTTGCTGCTCTACCTCGCGGTTTTCATTGCCGCCCTATTCGGCTTGGCGGTATGGCGGCGGTGGCTATGGCTGCTGGTGCTGGCAAGTGGTGGCGGGGCACTCTGGAGCTTTGCAATGCTGGTCGGTGCGGAAAGCAACCTGCCGCTACTCGGCGCCTTTATCGCAGTGTCGGGCGCGGGTGCATTGATCGCCGCCAAACGCTTCGCCGAAACGAAGCGCGGCTGGAGCGAGGCGGCGCGCTATTTGCCGATGGCACTGGCATTTGTTCAGCTCGCCATACTACTTCCGAAAATGGATTTTTCGGCGACCGCTTGGTTGCTATATTTTTCGCTTTCGGCGCTCACGATTGCTCTCGCTTGGCGTGACAAGATGTTGTTGCCACTGGTCGCGGGTGCGTTGTTGCTGGTGGTCGTCCCGTTATACGGCGCTTGGAGCGAAAGGGGTGCCACTAGCCTAACGTTCGCCATCACGTTGATTATCGCGATCCTATTTGGAGTGGCTGGTCATGTTCGCGCAGGCACCGATGACGGCGGCTCGAAGTATTGGGCACTGGTCGGTCTAGCCGCACCGGTATTATGCTGGTTCACGGCCTTACTGGGGGATAGCAGCGCGGTCAGCGACACGCGTTGGGGCATGACCGCGATACTCGCCAGCGCTCCCAGCGCTTACATGGCATGGCAATGGCACCGCCAACACCGCAATGGTCTGGTGCAGGCCTGCGCCACCGCAGCCACAGCGTTGATGCTGTGGATGGCGTGTGTGAACTTCTTCGATGACAGTTACGTCGCGACCTACAGCGCAGTTATCGCCCTGGGAGTCGCGGCTTGGGCAAAGGTTACCGGAGGAGCCGCCGAACGCCGCATTGCGATTGCGCCGCTCACAGTTGCCATGCTTGTCGGGGTAGGGCTGTCCTATGAATTCCTAGAGGCATTGGCTACTTCGATAGCGGGTGATCGGACATTTTTCGACTATTTGCCAGCCATTGCGAATGCGGTACGGACAACCTTGATCCCCGCACTGTTGATTTTAGCCATGACCTGGGATCCGTTTTTCGCCACCGGTCGAAGGACACGCATCGCCGCGTTTGCCGTTGGCGGTGCTGGCGTGGCTGCCTTCATCTGGTTGGTAGCCAAGCAACCAGCGGCAATTTCCACACCGGCCGATTTCATTCGAATGGGCTTTGCCGAGCGGGTGATTTTTACACAGACGCTGTTTGGACTTGGCTGGCTCGCGCTAACGCAGGCAAAGGTACGCAACGGGTCGGGCTGGGCCACTACCGGATGGGTGCTGGCGGGCGTAGCGCTGTTCCGTTTTATCTGGTTCGATCTGTTGTTGCTCAATCCGGTGATGGTGCCGCAAGCGGTTGGACCAGTGCCAGTCGCCAACCTCGCGGTCGCACACGTTGCGTTAACCGCCTTTTGGCTGTGGCTGCTCGCTAAGCACGCCGCGCCGCGTTTCGTTCTCGCCAGCCAAGGCCTTAGTCTCGGAACGATGATAGTCGCCGTTCTCATCACAATCCGCCAAGTGGTGCAGGGCAATTTGATTTCGGGCGCTTCAATCGAAACCGGTGAAAATTATCTCTACTCGGCGGCGTTGCTCGCTCTGTCGATTGTCTGGTTAGTGCTCGGCATCAAGCGCAGGAGCAAATTGCTCCGCGTTGTCGGATTGTTGCTGCTAACTGGCGTTACCTTCAAGGTCTTTCTGATCGATGCCGCAGCACTCACCGGCATCCTTCGAATATTGTCGTTCCTTGGCCTCGGCATCGCGCTCATCGGCATCGGCTGGGCCTATGGCCGCCTGATGGCCGTGGACAAAGCAGCCAAAGCCGTTTAGCCGCCCGCCAATGTTGAAACGCCTCTATGACTGGATGATGGAAAAGGCTGCGCACGCTCATGCGGAGCGCTGGCTGTTCTTGTTTTCCTTCGTCGAATCAAGCTTCTTCCCGATCCCGCCGCATCCGTTGCTCGGGCTGATGTGTCTGGCGCGGCCTGAAAAGGCGCTGCGTTACGGTTTCATCTGTACGTTGGCGTCGGTCCTCGGCGGACTGTTCGGCTATGCGATCGGCTATTTCGCATATGAGACTGTCGGCATATCGCTGCTCAACGCGCTGGGTCTCTGGGACAGCTTTCCTGCTGCGGCGTGCTATTTGCGCGAATATGGCGCGGAAATCATATTGGTTAAAGGCGCAACGCCGATCCCGTTCAAGCTGCTGACGCTGACCGCCGGGTTCATTCAAATGAACCTGTTCACCTTCGTCTGGGCAAGCGTGCTCAGCCGAGCATTCCAATTCATGTTAGTCGGCTTCCTGTTCTGGAAATTCGGCAGGCCAATAAAAGCGTTCATCGAAAAATATCTTGGGCTTTTGAGTGCCGCATTCGTAGTGCTGGTTGTCGGCGGCTTCGTTGCTTTCAGTATGCTCGCTGGCGGCGGTGCTGAAACCAGCGAAAAATGCGCTGGTGTTACGACGATGGAGCAGGTTACGCGCTAAAGAGGGCCAGCCTCTTATAAAATGCACTTCGCCATTTGTTTAACGCAAATCGCGCGAAGATTTTCAAGATGGCAGTTGTATTATCAAGCGAGCCCTACAACACTGCCGTCTTCAAAATCTTTGCGGCCTTTGCGTTAAATTCTTATCAATTCGCAAATATCATCGCATCATCTGCGAACGCCTTGAACTCAAGAGCATTTCCGCTGGGGTCTTGGAAGAACATCGTCGCTTGCTCGCCAATTTCGCCTTTGAAGCGGATATGCGGTTCGATGCCGAAGTGCGTACCCGCCGCCATTAACCGCGCCGCCAGTTCTCCCCATTGCGCCATGGTCAGAATGATGCCGAAATGGGGTACTGGAACGTCGTGGCCGTCGACCGGATTATGGATGGCAACCGCCCGCGTCGATGGGTCGAGATGCGTGACGATCTGATGGCCGAAGAAGTTGAAGTCGATCCAGTGGTCCGACGACCGGCCTTCCTCGCAGCGCATGACACCGCCATAAAATGACCGCGCTGCCTCCAGATCATGCACCGGAAAGGCCAAGTGGAACGGGCGCAGCGTCACTGCGCTCTCACCGGTTTAGGCAGCGCCGCATTTGCCGCGTCGGCTGCGGACAGTTCCATATTCATCTGGCTAATGCAGATCGCAAGCCCAGCATCATCGCTTGGCTTGGTCTGGCGGGCCTTTGCCGCTTCGGTCATCGCAAACGCAACCAGCTCGCGCGG
>JANPAM010000442.1:0-2642 GCA_031429915.1 Sphingomonadales bacterium
TGTCGGTTTCGCCAGTGGTCTCGAAGCGCGGCGTGAAACCTACGAGGATAACCGGGACGCCCGCCTCGACGGTACCACAACATACACAGACAGCGTTACCGGCATCCGCTATGGTACCGACATCATGGGCGCCAGCCCTTCGCCGGATGTAAAGGCACGTCGAACAATTGTTTCGGCATATGCAGAACTTGCCGTACCTTTAATTTCAGAAGATATGAATATACCATTGGTCCAGTCGATTGATCTGCAACTCGCAGCACGCGATGAGCATTATTCGGACTTTGGCAATGTGTTCAAGACCAAGGTTGCTGCCGCATGGAGCTTGATGGACGGCATCAAATTCCGCTCGGCTTGGTCGCAGAATTTCCGCGCGCCCAATCTAGCGCAATTTTATAGCGCGGGAACACAGGTTGCAAACACCCGCACCGACTTTGCGGCGTGCCGCCTTAACCCGGCGACAACCTGTACTGGCGTTAGCACTCTTGAGGTTCGGGCAGGCAATCAAAACCTGACTCCCGAAAGTGGGGAAACTTTGTCGGCCGGCGTCATCATACAGCCGCGGCGTAACCTTACCCTGACGGTGGATTATTGGTCGCTGCGTTCCAAAGGCGTGATCGGCATTCAGGGCGCGCAGAACCAGATTTTGTTCGATCTTCTCGAGCGGCAGGGTGGACGCAGCAATCCGAATGTTGTGCGTCTGGCCCCGGTTGGTACGCAAATAATCGGCACAATCGACTATGTTCAGGATAATTATTTCAATCTCGGACTTCGAGAGTTGGAAGGCCTGGATATGGGCGTCAGCTACGATCTGCGGAATACGCCAATCGGCAGCTTCAACATCGACATAAACGCGTCGAAGCTGCTGAAATATGAACAGTCGGCATCTGATCTGCAGGCGCAACTGATTGCTGCAAACGCAGCGGGCACTTTGGGGTCAGGCGTGACGATTACCCAGGCTGGAAGCCAGATCCAGGTCAACGGCAATCCCGAGTGGCGCCTGAGCGGAAACCTGACTTGGAAATCAGGACCCGTCACTGCGGGAGTTCTGGTCAACTATGTCGGGCCGGTTTTCGACAATGGAACGTTGAAGGTGAACGAGCAATTTTACAAGCTAGCCAGCTTCACGACGGTCAACACCTATCTGCAATATAGAGCGGGTGATGATCAGGGTGCACTTTCGGGCTCACGGTTCCGCATAGGTGCGCGCAACCTTTTCGACAAGTTGCCTCCTCTCGCATCTAACAACTTCGGTTTCCTGGGTGCGCTGCACGATGCAGTCGGCCGGTTCGTCTATTTCGAACTGTCGAAAGAGTTTTGATAAAGCCATCTGACCTGAAAACATGCTTTGCATGTATCGGCGCAACAAATGCGCCGCTAACTTGCCCAGATGAGACTGAGGCAGATTGAAGTTTTTCGCGATTGATGGGGGGAGTTTGATGATCAAGATTATCGGGAAATGGTCACGTACGCGCATCATATTGCTGTCCATGGCCGCGTTTGCGGCATCTCCAGTCCTTGCGCAGAAAAAGCAGCTACTCGAATATCCTAGCATCCATTCACCAGTTGTTGGCGAGCAGGGCATGGTGGTCTCGCAAAATGAAACAGCGTCGGAAGTAGGCGCTGAGATATTACGCCGAGGCGGCAATGCCGTTGACGCAGCTGTCGCCATTGGCTTCGCCCTCGCTGTCACGCTCCCGCGGGCGGGAAATATTGGCGGCGATGGCTTCATGCTCGTGCATGATGCCAAGAGCCGGGAGCAAGTTTTTTTCGATTTTCGTTCGGTCGCACCAAAAGCGGCAACTCTTGCGATGTTTGTTGATAATCAGGGGCAAGAATCACAGATCGCCAGTCGCGGTTATTTGGCGCCCTCGGTTCCGGGAACTGTTGCGGGCCTCCATATTGCGCATAAAAAATTCGGCAAACTGCGCTGGTCAGAAGTCGTTGCTCCGGCCATCGCGCTTGCGCGCAACGGGGTAGTCCTTACCCCAGACGAAGCCTTTGTTTTTGGTTGGGGAAAAGAGCGCTTGTCTACCAGCGCTGCCGCCAAAGCTGCCTATTATAAGCCTGATGGCGTGCTGTATCGTGCAGGGGAAAGGCTAAAACAGCCAGACCTTGCATGGACGCTAACCCAGATCGCGAAGCATGGGGCAGATGGCTTTTACAAGGGGCCGGTTGCTGCACGTTTTGCCGCGGATATGAAATCCAATGGCGGATTGATTACCACTGACGATTTGGCAGCCTATCGAGCGACTGAGCGTATGCCGTTGCGGGGAACATATCGCGGTCTCGAGATTGTAACGGCACCACCGGCAAGTGCGGGCGGTGCGACTTTACTCAATATGCTCAACATCGTTGAGAATTTTGACCTTAAACAGAGCGGCGTCGGTTCGGCTAAGTCTCTGCACATCATGGCCGAGGCAATGAAGTTGGGATTTGTCGATCGGTACGCCCTGCTTGGAGATACAGATTTTGTCACCACGCCGGTTCAGGGTTTCATCTCAAAAACCTATGCCCTGTCCCGCGCCAAACTTATCGACCCAGACAAAGCCAAACCCGTCACGCAAATAAGGGTGGGTGACCCATTAAAATTTGAAAGCCCGTCTACAACCCATTTCTCGGTGGCTGACTCGCAGGGCAATGTG
>JANPAM010000443.1:0-4544 GCA_031429915.1 Sphingomonadales bacterium
AAGCGCGTTGAGCAAAGTCGCCATCAGCTTCGTTCCCGAAGCACCAAGCGGGTGCCCCAAGGCAATCGCACCGCCGTTGACGTTTAGCTTCGACCGGTCGGCACCGATGTGCTTCAGCCAAGCCAGCTGAACCGGCGCGAATGCTTCGTTGACTTCATACAGATCGATGTCGTCGATTTTCATTCCCGAACGCTGGAACGCGCGGTCGGTTGCGAACAACGGCTCTTCAAGCATGATGACCGGGTCGCCAGCCGTCACCGTCAAGTTCACAATCCGCGCACGCGGCGTAAGATTATGTTCTTTCAGCGCCTTTTCGGACACGATCAGGACCGCAGACGAGCCATCGCAAATCTGGCTGGCATTGGCAGCGGTAATCGAGCCGCCTTCCTGCAACAGTTTCACGCCCGACAGGCTCTCGAAGGTTGCATCATAACGAATGCCTTCGTCGCTGTTGTGGACGATTTTACCTTCGGGCGTTTCTACCTCGATACCGACGATTTCATTGGCGAACGCGCCGCCTTGAGTCGCAGCAATTGCCTTCTGGTGCGATTCAAGCGCGAACTGGTCGAGGTCTTCGCGCGAAAATCCGTGCTTCTTCACCAGCATTTCAGCGCCCATGAACTGGCTGAACTTGATGCCGGGATAGGCCTCTTCAAGCCGCGGGCTTTTGTAATTACCGAGGCCTTCTTTCATAAACAGCATGGCCGTCGAACCCATCGGCACACGGGTCATGCTTTCGATGCCAGCGGCCAGAACAATGTCCTGAGTTCCCGACATGACGGCTTGCGCCGCAAACATCATCGATTGCTGCGACGAACCGCATTGCCGGTCGATGCTGACCGAGGGGATCGAGTTTGGCAGTTTCGACGCGAGCACGATATTACGCCCGACGTCACCCGCCTGCTCGCCGCCCATCATGACGCAGCCCATGATGACGTCCTCGATGGCGGCCGGGTCGAAATCATTGCGGTCGGCGATGGCGTCGAGCACTGCGGCACCAAGATCGACAGGGTGAACCCCGGCCAGCTTGCCGCCGCGCCGTCCACCGGCTGTGCGTACTGCGTCTACGATATAGGCGTCAGCCATAGTCATTCTCCTGATGGAATTAATTTAATCGCACGATTAAACTTTCAGCTATGCGAGTCAAGAAAGATTGGCGAAGCCATTGCATGGCTTCAAGACGCAAAGGGCCAAGGGCAAAGGCGCAAAGAAGAAAGAAAGGGATTTACACGATACGCCCTTTGCGTCTTTTCTCCGTTGCGCCTTGCCGGACAACGTCCGGCCCCATACTTTTTTAAGCCGCTTCGCGCGCTATCGTGATCACCTGCGGGTAGGTGAATTCCAGCAAACCTTCCTCACCCAATTCGGCACCGAAGCCCGACTGCTTATGACCGGCAAACGGCGCATTGGGAGCGAGGTGCATCGACTCGTTAATCCACACCGTCCCGGTTTCCAGCTGTTCGGCGACCGCGACCGCAGCTTCGGGGTTGCTCGTCCAGATCGAACCGGCAAGCCCGTAATCCGACGCATTCGCACGGCTGATGACTTCGTCGACGGTCGAGAACTTCATCAGCGGCATCACCGGCCCGAATTGCTCCTCGGCCACAATCCGCGCATCTTCCGGCGGGTTGTCGATGATCGTCAGCGGCACGAAATAGCCGCTGCCCGACGGATCGGTATCGCCGCCAAGCAGGAATTTATAGCCATTGTCCTTGGCGTCCTGAATGAGTTCGAGCACGCGCTTGTACTGCTGCTTGTTCTGGATCGGGCCGACCGCCGTTCCTTGTTCGGCACCGTCGCCGACCTTTATCATCTTTGCGTAAGCGGCAATCGCCGCTGACAGTTCGTCGTAGATATCCTCGTGGATATAAATGCGCTTGGCCGCGATGCAGACCTGGCCGGCATTGGCGAAGCTTGCCCAGAATAGTTTCTCGGCAACCTTGGCAACATCGGCATCCGGCAACACAATCGCGGCGTCATTGCCGCCGAGTTCGAGTGTTATCCGTTTCAGATCCTTCGATGCCGACTCCATTACTCGTTTGCCGGTCGCGGTAGAGCCGGTGAAGGTTATCTTGTCGATATCCGGATGAGCGGTCAGCATTGGCCCGAGAGCATCGCCGCCGGTGATGATGTTCAAAACGCCCGGCGGGAATACACCCGCAATCAATTCGGCCAGCCGGAGCGTCGCCAGCGGCGTGAACGGTGAAGGCTTCAGCACCATCACGCAACCCGACAGCAATGCGGGCACGATTTTCTGCACCGCCATCAATACCGGGAAGTTCCACGGCACAATGCCGCCGACTACGCCGACGGGAACGCGGCGGGTGCGGCTGAGGCGCTTAGCGCTGTCCTCTGTGATTTTTTCTTCCAGATTAAGCATCGGCAACGCGCGGCTCATGCCAACACAGCCGGCGATCTCTCCGGTTGCTTGAGCGTGCGGTTTGCCCTGCTCGCTGGTGAGCAAACGCATCAATTCATCGCTGTTTTCCTTGATGATCGTCGCCATCGCCGCAAAACAAGCGCGACGTTCCTCAATACTGGTTGCCTTCCACGCAGGAAAAGCGGCGCGAGCGGCAGCCACCGCCTTGTCGAGCTCGGCCTGTCCGCAGTCGGGGACTTGACCGATGACCTGCTCGTTCGCTGGATTGACTACGTCGATCCATTTGTCGCCGCCGACCAGTTCGCCGTTGATCAGATTTTTGTACTGAGTGGTCATCCAAATTCTCCTTTTCGAGTCTTGCCGGGTTATACCCTAAGCTGTGTTCTTCGCCCAATATTCATCGCGCAGCATTCGCTTGTAGAGCTTCCCTGTGTCATGTCGGGGTAGTTCGGCGCGGAAATCGATACGGCGGGGGATTTTTATGCCGGACAGCTTTTCGCGCGCAAAAGCGGTGAGTTCATCGCGCAACGCATCACCCGCGTCGGCCATATCGAGCGGCTGGATGACCGCAATAACTTCCTCACCCATCTCGTCATGCGGGCCGCCGATCACTGCAACGTCCTGAACCTTGGGGTGCGTAATCAGATGGTTTTCGATCTCCTGCGGGTAGATATTCACCCCTCCAGAGATGATCATAAAACTCTTGCGGTCGGTAAGGTAAAGATAACCCTCCTCGTCCAGCCGCCCGACGTCGCCGAGCGTGGTCCAGCCGTGCTTGTTGGTCGCCGACTTCGTTTTTTCAGGGTCGTTATGATAGCTGAATTTTGCGGCACTTTCGAAGAACACCGTGCCTTCCTGACCCACCGCAACATCGTCGCCATCTTCGTCGCAGATGTGCATGACGGCATTCAATGGCCGACCAACCGAGCCCTTATGGTTCAGCCATTCCTCGCTCGAAATAAAGGTAATGCCCTGCCCCTCGGTCCCGGCATAATATTCGCGCAATACCGGCCCCCACCATTCGATCATCGCCTGTTTGATCGGTATCGAGCAAGGCGCTGCGGCGTGTACAGCGGTTTCAAGACTTGAAACGTCGTATTTGGCGCGCGTTTCGGCGGGCAGTTTCAGCATTCTCGCAAAGTGAGTCGGCACCCACTGACTGGCGTTGATCTTATATTTTTCAATCGCGCCAAGCGCCATTTCGGGATCGAACTTTTCCATCACCACCACTGTCCCGCCAAGCCGGTGGACTGCCGCACACCAGCGTAGGGGCGCTGCATGATACAGCGGCGCAGGCGAGAGATAGATGCTGTTTTCGGAGAATTTGAACGCCATCGCCGCCAGCCCTGACAACGCATAAACCGCGGCGATATCCGGATCTTCGGGCAGCGGCAGACGAACGCCCTTTGGCTGACCGGTGGTGCCCGAGCTGTAGAGCATGTCGGTGCCAGCGCGTTCGTCGGCGATTGGCGTGACCGGCATTTCGCTCACCGCTGCTTCGAATGACTGCCATCCAGCGCGGCTGCCGCCGACGAGGTAGCGCGCGACCTGACTTTCCAGCCGGTCGAGCGTTTCGCTCAGATAATTGCTGCTGAACAACGCCTTCGCGCCGCTGTCATTCAGGATATAGTCCATCTCGCTCGGCGCCAGGCGGCAGCTGATCGCGACATAGATCAGGCCTGCGCGTTGAGCGCCCCAGACAAGGTCGAAAAACTCGGCGCGGTTTTCCAGACAGAAGGCGACGGTGTCGCCGTGCTGAAGCCCCAACGAGCGGAACAGGTGCGCGCATTGGTTAGAGCGTTCGTCGAGCTGGCGGTATGTAACGGTCTCGCCCGACCCGGCCATGATGACGGCTGGCTTGTCCGGATTGGCAATGGCGTGAACGGTGGGGTGAGTCATTTATTTACCCGTCCAGTTCGGTTTGCGTTTCTCGGCAAACGCCATTGACCCTTCGCGTGCATCGGCGGAGGTAACCACCGGCATTGCGATTTCCATCTGCTTCGCCCACATCTCGGTCGAATTCCAGTCTGGACGTTCGTTAATGATCCGCTTGGTCGCGATCAATGCCAGCGGGCCGTTTGCTGCAACCTTCGCCGCGAGCTCAAGCGCGGCGTCAAGCGCCGGACCGTCTGTCACTCGATTCACGAAACCAATCTCATAGGCG
>JANPAM010000444.1:0-1639 GCA_031429915.1 Sphingomonadales bacterium
CCCTCGACGACGCCAAACGCAAAGACCCCGCCGCCAAGCGCGAAGCTCTAAACGACGCCGATTTCGTCATCCTCTGCCTGCCCGACGATGCGGCGAAAGAGGCGGTGGCGATGACCACGTCAAACCACACGAGCATCATCGACGCATCGACCGCGCACCGCGTTGACCCGCATTGGGCTTACGGCTTCCCCGAATATCTCAAAGGCCAGCATGACCGCATCGCGGAGGCGCGGCTGGTCAGCAACCCCGGTTGCTACCCCACCGGCTTTCTGGCGCTGGTCGCACCTTTGGTCGCTGCTGGTCTGATCCCTGCGGACTGGCCCTATACTGTCAACGCGGTGTCGGGCTATTCGGGCGGCGGCAAGGCGCTCATTGAGCGGTTCGAGGGTGAGGAGGGAAGCGATATCGGTTTCCGCACTTATGGCCTAGATTTGCAGCACAAGCATGTGCCCGAAATGCAGGTCCATGCAGGGCTGACCCACGCGCCGATTTTCGCGCCGTCGGTGATTAAAGCCTTTCGCGGTATGGTGGTCGAGGTGCCGCTACCGCTCTCCGTCATGCCGGGCAGTGGATCGCCGGACGCGTTACGCGAAGCACTCGCTTTGCATTATGCCGGGTCGCCGGTGGTGAACGTGCGCGACGAAGCGGCGTCAGAATTGCTGATCCGCGAGGCCCAAGAGCCGTCCGACCGGCTAGACCTTTATGTTCTGGGTTCGCGTGACGGCAAGCAAGTGCGGTTGCTGGCAATGCTCGACAATCTCGGCAAGGGCGCCAGCGGCGCGGCGGTGCAGAACCTAAACATCATGGCCGGGTTGGACGAGACGAGCGGATTGCGGTTGTAGTTAAAGGGGCGTCGAATGGGTTTTGAAGTGTCTACACCACAATTTCGGATTGCCCTGAGTGTGTGTGCCGTATGGCTGCTCGTTTCGTTATATATGGGATACAGCTCTTACAAGTCGGTCTCCAGCTATGAATATACGGAAGGCTACACCGAAGAATCTGCTCGCTGCTCCGAGGACCAGTTAGATCTTACATCGGTCGATGCTATCGCTTATCGCTCGGCAACGCAGGAAGAAATAGAGTCGTGCCTGTCTCTAATTGGGCGGCTTCATCGGCGATTTGAACGCGACAACAAAGAGCAGATAATCATTACAGCACTGAAATGGGGATTGATTCCTCCATTCCTGCTTTTGCTGATTGTTGCCGCCAAGACTCAGTTGATAACAATAAGTCGGATGGCTGCGGACAGGTATATAAAATGGATAAAGGGCCCTGACCCTCAATAAGGCGGCCTATCAAACCCCTTCGGGCTGCTTGTAAATATCTCGCAGCCGTCTTCGGTAATGCCGATGCTATGCTCGAACTGCGCGCTCAGGCTCCGGTCACGCGTTACCGCCGTCCAGCCGTCTTCCAGCACCTTGCCCGCTGCCTTGCCGATGTTGATCATCGGCTCGATGGTGAAGATCATGCCGGGGCGAAGCTCTGGTCCAGTTCCCGGCCGTCCGGCGTGGACGATTTCGGGGGCGTCGTGGAATAATTGCCCCAGCCCATGCCCGCAGAAATCACGGACCACGCCGTAGCGGTGCTTTTCGGCGTGGGTCTGGATCGCGTGGCCGATGTCGCCGACATGGTTGCCGGG
>JANPAM010000445.1:0-1827 GCA_031429915.1 Sphingomonadales bacterium
GGCAATTATCCGGCGATCCTGACCGATCCGGTGGTGGGCGAAAGCGCCACCAATCTGTTCGCCGACGCGCAAGCGATGCTCGACAAGATCGTCTCCGAAAAATGGCTTCGAGCCAAGGGTGTCGCCGGGCTATGGCCGTGCGCGCGCGACGGCGACGATGTTGTCATCCACCTCGACAGCGAAGACAATGTCTGCCTGCCATTCCTCCGCCAACAAATTGCCAAGCGTGAAGGCCGAGCCAATATGTGCCTCGCCGATTTCATCAGCGCCGATGGCGACTGGATCGGCGGCTTTGCGGTCACCACCGGCCACGGCATCGGCCCGCATCTGGCGCAGTTCAAGGCGCAGATCGACGATTATTCGGACATAATGCTGAAGGCGCTAGCCGACCGGTTGGCCGAGGCCTTTGCCGAGCGGCTTCACAAATATGTTCGAACCGACCTATGGGGCTATGCTCCGGGCGAGCAATTGACGATGGAGGCGCTCAACCGCGAAGAATATCGCGGTATCAGGCCAGCCCCCGGCTACCCCGCCTGTCCCGACCATAGCCTGAAGCCGATCCTGTTCGACCTGCTCGACGCCACGCATAAGACCGGCATCACGCTGACCGAAAGCTTTGCGATGCTGCCCACGGCGGCCGTCAGCGGCTTTTATTTCGGCCATCCGCAAGCCGAATATTTCGGTGTGGCTCGAATTGGCGAGGATCAGGTTGCCGATTATGCCGCCCGCCGGAACATCGATCTAGATCGTGCCAAGCAATATCTTCGCCCCAATCTGAACGATTGAAACGCCGACTGTCCCCATCACGGACAATCCGTTTCAGCCGTGGTTAATCAACTGGATTGATGATGGTGTGATGCTGTAAACCAGCGGCATATTCTTAAATTCGAGGTTTTCACGCATGATCTGCCGTCCTCTGATCGTTCTGCTTTCGTTATCTGCCAGCGCCGCCTTTGCCCAAAGCGGGATGCCATTTCAGGTTGCTGAAACCGGTCGCTCTTATGCGTCGCTCCAGCAAGCGGTCAGTGCAATTGGCGATGGCGAGGGCACCATAATCATCGCGCCGGGCAGCTACCGCCAGTGCGCAGTACAAACCGTTGGCACCATCGCATTTCGCGCCACCGTTCCCGGCCAGACGATATTTGACGGCGGGATATGCGAGGGCAAGGCAGCGCTGGTTCTGCGCGGACAGGGTGCAAGCATCGACGGCATTATCTTTCAGAATATGCGTGTTCCCGACGGCAACGGTGCTGGCATCAGGCTTGAAACAGGCGACCTGACAATCACCCGTTCGATCTTTCGCAACAGCGAACAGGGGATACTCACTGCCGAAGACAAAAATTCTTCAATCAGCATCGACCAGTCGACTTTCACCGGGCTTGGCCGCTGCGACCGCGGACTGTCTTGCGCGCACAGTATCTACATCGGCGATTATGGTTCGCTAACCGTCACCAATAGCAGGTTTGAGCGCGGAAATGGCGGGCACTACGTGAAGAGCCGCGCGGCGAAAGCGGATATCCGCGATAATGCCTTCGACGACACCAGGGGCCGCGAGACCAATTATATGATCGACCTTCCCGGTGGTGCTACCGGTAGCATAACGCGCAATGTGTTTGTCCAAGGCGCTTCGAAAGAAAACTACAGTGCCTTCATCACCGTCGCCGCCGAAGGCAAGACCCGGAGCAGCACCGGCCTGTCGATCACCGCCAACGACGCCAGCATCGCGCCGGGGGTCGAGCGCGACACGGCGTTCCTGGCCGACTGGTCAGGCGACCGCATATCGCTGGGCGCGAACCGGCTTGGGCGGGGGTTGAAACCGTTCGAGCG
>JANPAM010000446.1:0-4151 GCA_031429915.1 Sphingomonadales bacterium
GCCAAAAGCAAGAGGACATGGAAGAGACGATTCTCAGAAGTACAAGCTTACGGATGATAAAAACAAACCAAGTAACTTGTCGAGAACAAAGCTAGCTTAGTCTTCTAAAGAGTCCTATTATGAGTTTCAGGACAATGAAGAATCCGAGCACAAGTCAAGTTACGTTAGACAACAAGAAGAGATCGCCAAAGCTGAGAGATTGAAGCTTAGAATTAATCTTAGTCAAGAGCACAAGAGAGAGATGCCTCGAGACCATAATGAGTCCTCTTCTAAAGCCAACCCTAATCACAAAGGTTTGCTAAAAGCGGCAATCCGCTGTGAAGATCCGGTCGTGTTTCTGGAAAACGAACTGCTCTATGGCCGCACGTTCGAAGTGCCAGCGCTCGATGACCACGTGCTCCCCATTGGCAAGGCCCGCGTCATGCGCGAAGGCAGCGACATTACGATTGTTAGTTACTCAATCGGCGTCGGCATGGCGCTTGAGGCTGCAGAGAAACTGGCGGGAGAAGGCATAAGCGCCGAAGTAATCGACTTGCGCACCATTCGCCCGCTCGACAAATCGACCGTGCTTAAGAGCCTCGCAAAAACCAACCGCCTCGTATTTGCCGAAGAAGGTTGGCCAACCTGCTCAGTCGGCAGCGAAATCATCACGATCTGCATGGAAGATGGCTTCGACGACCTCGACGCGCCCGTCATTCGCGTCACAAACGAAGACGTGCCGATGCCATATGCGGCCAATCTGGAAAAGCTGGCTTTGGTTAATCCAGACAAAATCGTTGAGGCGTGCCGCAAGACTTTGGGTCGCCAGTAATATTGACCATAACGTGTTGATGTAAATACTATCTCAAGGCAGATAGGCGCGTCGGGATTCCGAAATGGAGATCGGACCATATCGGTAAAAGATCAGGTCAATCGGCGTTGAGTATGCGACTGTAATATCCACGTAATTGACGCCGTTATTTGTTCCTCGAACGATAACCGGCGCAGGGACGGTTTCACGATTAACGCCATAAAAGCTGCTGGTTACTGTGCTACGGATTTGTGCGTCGGTCATTGGGGTAGCCCCGATATACACCGTTGCGGCTCTTGCACCCTCATCAATGCCGTGCCTTATCCCGGCATTCGCAAGCAGGATTATTCCATACTGCGCTATGCCATAGAACATCATTATAATCAGAGGTATGGCCAAAGCAAATTCGATCGCTGCGGCACCACGCTCATTCCTGCGAAATTTCGAAATGAAGCTCATTGGATTCTCACCGAAGAGTCCCCTTCAACGCGTACAAATCCGTTTACGTCCGTGGTCAGAAAGCCTTTGAAGTTTAAGCTTGGTTGAAATTTTCCACGAACTGCAACCTTAACGAATCGGGCAATTTGGTCGCTGCTGTTCGGACATGTGCCAGTGAATGGAGTTGTGAGCACATTGTTGCATTCCAACCAATTCGTTACCGTCACGTCCGCCACGGGGACGTTTGCCGCCGTCGCAGCTTCCGTTATGCTCGTGCTGTAGTCAGTTCGCACGCGTGAATATGCCGTTATTTGTTCTACCGCACGCGCCGCCGCGGCCTCAACGCGCAATTTTTCGGCAAAACCCAACGATGTATCGATAGCGCCAAGCATCAGGAACATGCCAACCGGAAACACCACCGCCAGTTCAATCGTGCTGGTGCCATCCGAGTTGCGCAGTATCTGCTTCACAAAGGTTAACATTGGTCTGATACCTCGCATGATCAACCGACTAGCCGAACCTGCGTGCCGGTAAAGCTGTCCTTTGTCGGATCGAATGGACAGTTGTTGGTAATTTTCGAGTTACCCGACATTTCTATTTGCCGCGCTACGATTTTCAAACAGTCTGTCTTAAAGCTTGCATTGCCGTTTAGCGTCACCTTTTGCGACGGCATGTAGATGGCACCTAAAAGGTAGCCAGAGACTCCCCCGTTAAAAACGTCGTTAGAGCTAGCAGGCGAATCATCATCTTTGAAAAATATTACACCCTGATAGAGGCCACTGGTGGGTGCCGACATTTCAATGTTTGCGTCGCCATTCAGGTTGACCTGCCCTATATTCCCCCCGGGCCCTGTCAGGATAACTGTCACTCCTATTGCTACCACTTTAGAACGCGCACTAGTTGTGAAATTGCCACCGTTAATATAGTAGATACCTGGGTTCATGGTCAGGTTCCCATGCGCGGTAATCTCGGTGAAACAGCCAGGATTGATGGTCTTACTTTCGTTGCTATTTACAATCAATTTACCGCCGCTGCATGGATTTGGGATGCTATCGGTTGGATCTGGAAGTAATCCAAAGGGATCGCGTTGCGGAATCGAATACGAAACCAGCGATGTGCCCGTCTGGTAGTTGCTGCTGCTAGGTACTATGCCTACTGCGGTTATAGGCGTTGCGCGAACTGACGATGAACCGGAAGCAGTAATTGCTGCACTTCCAGTTGAATTGCTGGCGACGCCGCAACCAAGCTCAGCGGTGGAGTTGCCTGAAAAGGTGATCCCGGTTTGGTTTGTTTTTTCAAGCGAAATAACGCAATAATCGCCGTTATTCAATACCGCCGCTGTAGCATCTACCGTGATGGTGGGCGGAGTTGTGAGGAAGAGGCTCGAGAAAGGGAGCGCCTTGCTGTATGTCAGCGCTACCCGCACCGCACGAGTGTTTCCGGCAAACGGTCCTGAAGTCGGCGCGTTCTGAACTGAAATGCCTACGCCCGTGAAGCCATCCAAAGTTTTCACCAGATCCAAATTTGCGTTCGTGGTCGCATTTTCTGACTGCGCTTTGGCAAACGCGCCATTCAGTGCAGCGGAATCGGCGCTTCGCTGAAGTTGCTGCTTCATGAGCGACCATTGTATCGTGTCAGTACCCAGTCCCGCCAACCCGACGAGCATTGGCATCGACAGGCCCACCAATATCAGCACATTGCCGCGCTCGCTATTTTTGAACTTTTTGAAGAACGAGCCTCGTCTCAACATGCGGGGTACAAGGTTCATCGACGATCCTCCAAGCTTATCAGCTACGCATCGCCATCCGGGCGACACGAACAAAATTCGTTCTAGCGCTTCCACCCCTTGAATCACGATGTGACGTCTGGCGTGGACTTTAACTCGACATCGTCTACCATCAGGACGGTAAGTTGTAATTGAATGAACAGGGTTACCAGACGGTTAACCTTGATCTGTGGCAGAAAATCGTGTGTTAGAGCCAATGGATCCGTCAAATTTTGAACTGTCGCCGCCGCAAAGACTGGCAGTGGCTTATTCAATGTCCGAATTTCGCGCAGCATTTGCTTTGCTGCTGGCATTTGACGAGCGTCTTGGCGACATCGTCGAGCGAGCAAAAGAGCCGATGATTGCGCAAATGAAGTTTGCCTGGTGGTATGACGCCATATCGCGTGGCGCGGAGGCGAGGCCTAAAGGTGAACCGATGCTTTTGGCCTTAAGCGAACTTTCGGTGCCGGAGGTCGATGCAGCCATGCTGCGACTGCTCGATGCTTGGAGCTTGTTGCTAGCGGCTGATGATTGGACCAATGAGTTAGTCGGTTGCTTCGCAAATGTCCGCTCGGCCGCAATTTTTGGCAGTTACGCTGCTTGGCTGGGGGAGGATCATGACGTCACTGCGATGGGCGCGGCTTGGGCGTCGGTCGACTTGCAGCGGCGTTTTGGAGCCAAAGTGCCTTGCCCGCCAAACGGGACGAAGCTTGCCTTGCCAACGGCGCGTAAATTGCGCCCGCTGTCGATTTTGGCGTTATCAGTTACAGGTCCTTCGGCGGGCAAAATGTTCTGGCATGCCTTGACGGGACGTTAGGCTTCAGGCCACAACGGGCTTGGGGTGAAGTATCGAAGGGGCGGTTGGATGCGACGTTTTTTGGCGGGTGCGGGGGGAGCATTGTTGCTCGTTAGCGCAGGGCTTTGGTTCTGGCAGGGGCAGGCGGCGCAACAAAATCCGATACCGGTCGCTCCGCCCCCCGGCGCGCTGGCGGATGAATTGCCCGAAGCGGGAAAAGGCGCGCCAGCCTTTGGCGCAGCACCGCCGACACCTCCCGAGGCCCCAAAGGCCAGCCGCGAGCAACAACGCTTCAACCGTTACGACCGCAACCGCGACGAGATAATTTCAAGGCTGGAAATGATGGGTAGCCGAACGAAGGC
>JANPAM010000447.1:0-1884 GCA_031429915.1 Sphingomonadales bacterium
GAAACATGCAGGCGACCGGGCGCATGAATATGCGACGCTTGAGCATCTATTGCTCGCGCTAATTGACGATGCCGATGCGGCGAAGGTCATGCAGGCGTGCGGGGTCGATCTGGGTGAATTGTCCGATATCGTCATCACATATCTTGATAGCGAGCTCGAAAGCCTGAAGGTCGATGGAAAGGTTGATCCATCGCCGACCAGCGGATTCCAGCGCGTGGTGCAGCGCGCAATATTGCACGTCCAAAGCTCGGGCAAGGACGTAGTCACCGGCGCGAATGTGCTCGTCGCTTTATTCTCCGAACGCGAGAGCTACGCCGTCTATTTCCTCCAGCAGCAGGATATGAGCCGCCTCGACGCGGTGTCCTACATCAGCCATGGCATCGGCAAGGACGGCAAACTGGCTGAACCGCGCCAGATTAGCGGCAGCGAACAGAAGAACGAAGACGAGGGCGGCGAAACCAAGACGAAGAAGGACAAGAAGGAAGGCGCGCTCGACCAGTTTACCGTCAACCTGAACGAAAAAGCCAAGCAGGGCCGGATCGACCCGCTAATCGGACGGAGTGCCGAAGTTGACCGCACCGTGCAGATCCTGTGCCGACGTTCGAAAAACAACCCGCTTTATGTCGGCGAACCCGGCGTTGGCAAAACCGCGATTGCCGAAGGTTTGGCGCGGCGGATCGTCGAGAACCAGGTGCCCGAGGTGCTGTTGCCGGCGGTAATCTACTCGCTCGATATGGGTGCGTTGCTGGCTGGCACGCGCTATCGCGGCGATTTCGAGGAGCGGCTGAAGGCGGTGGTGTCAGAGCTTGAAAAGCTGCCCGACGCGATCCTCTTTATCGACGAAATCCACACCGTTATTGGCGCGGGTGCGACCAGCGGCGGGGCGATGGATGCGTCGAATTTGCTGAAACCGGCATTGTCGGGCGGCACAATCCGCTGCATCGGATCGACCACGTACAAGGAATTCCGCAACCATTTCGAAAAAGACCGCGCGCTTCTCCGTCGGTTCCAGAAAATTGATGTCAACGAGCCAAGTACCGAGGATACAATTAAGATCCTTGCTGGGCTACGCTCGGCCTTCGAAGAGCATCACAAGGTGAAATACACCCCTGACGCCATCAAGGCCGCAGTTGAGCTGTCGTCGCGCTACATCAACGACCGCAAGCAACCAGACAAAGCCATCGACGTCATCGACGAAGTCGGCGCGATGCAGATGCTTGTCGCCCCGTCGAAACGCCGCAAGATCATCACTGCGCGCGAGATCGAAGCCGTCATTGCAACGATTGCTAGGATCCCACCGAAACAGGTTTCCACCGACGACAAGACTGCATTGGGGACGCTTGAGGCTGACCTGAAACGCGTGGTATTCGGGCAGGACAAAGCTATCAAAGTGTTGGCGAGCGCGATCAAACTGAGCCGCGCTGGACTTCGCGATACCGAAAAGCCAATCGGCAGCTATTTGTTCAGTGGCCCGACGGGCGTGGGAAAAACCGAAGTCGCGCGGCAGCTGGCCGACATATTGGGCATACCGCTCAAGCGCTTCGATATGTCGGAATATATGGAACGCCACAGCGTCAGCCGCTTGATCGGCGCACCCCCGGGTTATGTCGGCTTCGACCAGGGCGGTCTGCTGACCGATGCCATCGATCAGCAGCCGCACAGCGTGTTGCTGCTCGACGAAATCGAAAAGGCGCACCCTGACCTGTTCAACATCCTGTTGCAGGTTATGGATCACGGTCGCCTGACCGACCAGCACGGCAAGTCGGTCGATTTCCGCAATGTCATCCTGATCATGACGACCAATGCGGGCGCGAGCGACATGGCGCGCGAGGCGGTCGGCTTCGGTGCGATGACCCGCGAGGGCGAAGACGAAGAGGCGGTGAA
>JANPAM010000448.1:0-1763 GCA_031429915.1 Sphingomonadales bacterium
CAAATCTCAACCTTGCGCTTCTGCGTGTCGGCCTGACCGGTCTCGTCGAAGGCCATAACGACCACGGCGGCACCATAAGCCATGCACAACCGCGCATGATGCAGGAACGCGTCTTCGCCTTCCTTCATCGAGATCGAGTTAACAATGGGCTTGCCTGAAACGCATTTCAGCCCAGCCTCGATTACGCTCCATTTGGATGAGTCGATCATCAACGGCACCCGAGCGATATCAGGTTCGGCAGCGATTCGTTTGATAAACGTCGTCATCGCTGCATGCGCGTCGAGCAGGCCTTCATCCATATTGATGTCGATAATCTGCGCACCGTTCTCGACCTGATCACGCGCGACCTCGACCGCTGCTTCATAGTCGCCGGACAAGATTAGCTTCTTGAACTTGGCGCTACCGGTGACGTTGGTGCGTTCGCCGATATTGACGAAGCGGGCAGAGGAATTGGTCATTTTGTCGTTTCTGTTTCAGGCGGCCATGACGAATTGTTCGAGGCCTGCCAGCCGCGTTGCGACCACCGGCGTTGGTATGACTCTAGGCGCGCGGTCTTCAACAGCCTTGGCAATCGCGGCGATGTGCGCTGGCGTTGTGCCGCAGCAACCGCCGACTACATTGACCAGACCGTCGTCGAGCCACTGGGTAATTAAAGCCGCAGTTGTCTCGGGCATCTCGTCATATTCGGCAAGATCATTGGGCAATCCGGCATTGGGATAAGCCATGACCAGTGCATCGGCCTGCTTCGACAGCGCCGCCAGATGCGGGCGCAACAGGTCGGCACCGAACGAACAATTCAGCCCAATGGTCAGCGGCTTCACATGCCGGATCGCGGCCCAGAACGCTTCAACCGTATGCCCCGACAGGTTGCGTCCAGCCATGTCAGTGATCGTCATCGAGATCATCAGCGGCACATCGCGACCTGACGCTGCCGTCGCCTCTTGCGCCGCCATCGCGGCGCATTTGGCGTTCAGCGTGTCGAAGATTGTCTCGATCAGAAGGAAATCTACGCCGCCATCGATCAACGCATCGCATTGCTCGCGGTATACGCCTTTGAGATAATCGAAGTCGATTTCGCGGTAACCCGGATCGTTGACGTCAGGGGAAAGCGATAACGTCTTGTTGGTCGGGCCGACCGCACCAGCGACGAAACGACGCATGCCATCGTTGGCCTCTGCCGCATCACAACATTGCCGTGCCAGTTTGGCAGACGCCAGATTCAACTCTCGAACAAGATACTCGCAACCATAATCGGCCATACTGATCTTGGTGGCGCTGAACGTGTTGGTTTCAATCATGTCAGCGCCTGCATCCAGATAGGCGGTATGGATAGCGCTGATAATGTCGGGACGCGTGATCGACAAAAGGTCGTTGTTGCCCTTTTGATCGTGGGTCACCGAAAGGTCGCCGCGGTAGTCGGCCTCTTGCAGCTTATAGGCCTGGATGGCAGTGCCATAGCCACCGTCAAACACCAATATCTGCTGCTCTGCACGCGCGGTAAATGCTTCGCGCGCGCCGGTCATGCCGCTTGCTCCCGCTTAGCCGCAGCGGGACGTTTGCCCAGCAAATGGCAGATAGCGTAAGCGAGTTCGGCTCGGTTCAGTGTGTAAAAATGGAAATCCCGCACCCCGCCTGCATATAGACGACGGGACATTTCAGCGGCGAGGGTCGCCGCCACGAGATGACGCGCCGGCGGGTGATCGTCCAGCCCTTCGAACAGATGCGCCATCCACGGCGGAATGGAAGTCCCGGTCATTTTCGAC
>JANPAM010000449.1:0-3063 GCA_031429915.1 Sphingomonadales bacterium
TCGGCGGCGAGCGTTTCGGCGGCTTCGAGCGAAAGTCCGACCCCGATCGAATAGGTGACGATCGTCACGTCCTTGCCCGATCGAACGGTGCGCGCCTTGCCGATCGGCAAGACCCAGTCTTCGACATCGGGCACATCGAAGCTGCGCCCGTAAACCAGCTCGTTTTCGAGGACCACCACCGGATCGTCGCTGCGGATCGCGGCCTTGAGCAAACCCTTCGCGTCCGCCGCGTCATACGGGCAGATCACAATCAGCCCGGGGACGCTAGCATACCACGGCGCGTAATTCTGGCTGTGCTGGGCGCCAACGCGTGCTGCTGCGCCATTGGGGCCGCGGAATACGATGGGGCAGCGCATCTGTCCGCCCGACATGTAGTTTGTCTTCGCCGCCGAGTTGATGATGTGGTCAATCGCCTGCATCGCGAAGTTGAAGGTCATGAATTCGATGACCGGACGAAGCCCGCCCATCGCCGCGCCGGTGCCGATGCCGGCAAAGCCATATTCGGTGATCGGGGTGTCGATGACGCGGCCAGCGCCGAATTCATCGAGCAGGCCTTGGGTGACTTTATACGCGCCTTGATATTCGGCGACCTCTTCGCCCATGACAAACACGCGTGGGTCGCGGCGCATTTCCTCGGCCATTGCGTCGCGGAGAGCTTCGCGCAGTGTTAGCGATGTCATCGCGGTGCCTTCGGGAAGTGCAGGATCGGATTTGGCAGGGGTGGGAGCCGCCTTTGCGGTCGGTGTGGGTTGCTCCGCCTCAGAAACCACCTTCTCGTCCCCGTTCGTGTCGAGCGCAGACGAGACACCTGTCGTGGGCGCACTACTTCCCGGTGTCGCGACGATGCTCGACACGAACGGTTCTGGAGATGATGTTTGAGCTTCATCCTCACCTGTAATCATCGCGATGACCGTGCCGACCTTCACCCCGTCAGTGCCTTCAGCCACGAGGATCGACGAAACCACACCTTCATCTATTGCCTCGAATTCCATCGTCGCCTTGTCGGTTTCGATCTCGGCCAGGATATCGCCGGACTTGACGGTGTCGCCTTCTTTCACGAGCCATTTGGCAAGCGTGCCTTCTTCCATCGTCGGCGAAAGCGCAGGCATTTTGAGTTCAACGGCCATCAATATTGCTCCACCAGCACGTCGGTATACAGTTCGCCGGGTTCCGGCTCGGGCGAACTTTCGGCATAATCAGCTGACGCCGCCACGACGGCCCGGATTTCCTTGTCAATGGCTTTGAACTCGTCCTCGCCAACGCCCATTGCGGAGAGCAGTTCCTTCGCCCCTTCAATCGGGTCACTGTTTTCGCGCACCGATTGAACCTCGTCGCGGCTCCGGTATTTCGCCGGATCCGACATCGAGTGACCTCGGTAGCGATAGGTCTTCATTTCAAGTAACACCGGTCCCTTGCCAGCGCGGACCCATTCGAGCGCAACCTCGGCAGCACCTCGAACCGCGAGCACATCCATGCCGTCTACTTGGATGCCGGGGATGCGGAAACTCTCGCCCCGACGATAAAGCTGGTCCTCGGACGAAGCGCGGTTGACGCTGGTGCCCATCGCGTACTGGTTGTTCTCGATCACGAAGATGATCGGCAGCTTCCAAAGCTCGGCCATGTTGAAGCTCTCATAAACCTGGCCTTGGTTCGATGCCCCGTCACCGAAATAGGCAAGGCAAACGCCGCCGTCGTTCGAATATTTGTGACCAAACGCCAACCCAGCGCCGAGCGAAACCTGAGCGCCGACAATCCCATGACCGCCGTAAAATTTGTGGCTGGTCGAAAACATGTGCATCGAACCGCCCTTGCCTTTGGAAATTCCCGCAGCACGTCCGGTCAGCTCGGCCATGATCACGTTCGGATCGATGCCGTAAGCGAGCATGTGGCCGTGATCGCGGTATCCAGTGATGACACTGTCTTTGCCAGGCGTCAGCGCCGATTGCAGGCCAATGGCGACCGCCTCCTGCCCAATGTATAAATGGCAAAATCCGCCAATCAGTCCGAGCCCGTAAAGCTGCCCTGCCTTTTCTTCAAAACGGCGGATAAGCAGCATGTCGTGATAGAATTTTAGCAGTTCTTCTTTGGTCGCATTATAGGATTGCGGCTCGGTAGGTCGTTCGCGGTTCGTCCGCGACGCATCGGTTGAAACCGACGCTTTTTTGGCTGGGCTTTTTTTGGCTGGGGCTTTGGCCAAGTTGACATCCTCTGCTTCGATTATCGGGGATTTATATACTGCGCCTAGTCAATAACTGCGTGTCTGAAAAGCGCTTTTCCGTAGCGATAAGCAGTGCATAGCTATTCATTTCATCGGGACGACAACCTCGTCGGGTGCTACCACGTTTAATTCCTTGCGCATGAGCTCGCCAGCAAGATCTGGATCGACATTATCGCGGTCGAGCAAGCGCTGCCGATTGCGCAGCGCGTCGCGCTCTTTTTGAAGATCGGCCAGTTCGACGGTTCGCTCATTCAACGCAGCGCGGTAGTCAGTCCAAGCGATAATGCCAGTCGGTCCAAGCAGAGCATAAGAAGCAATCACCAGCAATGCGATAAGCGCCAGCCCGGGACCGATAACAGACTTCACATAATCACGGTTTTTGCGCTGGCGGGGCATATCCAGTTAGCAACACAGATTAACTCTGGTTGCAAGCGTCCTCGTTCAACGGGAGATGCTGTGACCAGCATATATCGCCGCCGAGCCGAGTTCCTCCTCGATGCGAATCAACTGGTTGTACTTTGCTAACCGGTCGGACCGGGCAAGGCTGCCGGTTTTGATCTGTCCGCAATTAGTGGCGACGGCCAAGTCGGCGATTGTCGTATCCTCGGTCTCACCCGACCGGTGCGACATAACGGCGGTGTAAGATGCCCGGTGCGCCATCGACACAGCGGCCAGAGTTTCGGTGAGCGTGCCGATCTGGTTGACCTTCACTAGCAGTGAATTTGCGAGCCCCTTGCCGATACCCATTGCAAGCCGTTCAGGATTAGTCACGAACAGGTCGTCACCAACCAGCTGCACTCGATCGCCGACCGCCTGGGTGAGCGCCGCCCAGCCTTCCCAGTCGT
>JANPAM010000450.1:0-3388 GCA_031429915.1 Sphingomonadales bacterium
GGATCGATTTTCTGGGCAGCGGCGAGTGCGCGGTTATCCTCCGCGTTGGTGGCCGAGCGGTGCTTCGACCAGGTGATCATTCCCAGCATCATTGTCGCTGCAACAAGCGAGACAAGCAACCGCCGGATCCATTTGCGCTGCAAGGGGGTCGCCCAGACGATTTGCTCGCGCTTGGCAAACACACCTTCGCGCAGGTTGAGCAATGGCAATGCGCTGGCTGCCAGTAACATCGTTTGCAGCGCAGCGGGTTCGACATCCCGGACCGGATTGTCACCGACCAACACATCGCGCAGCGCTGGTTCGTCGGAAATGGCAAATTCATTGCCGCGCAGGACATCCATGCCGTCGATTTCAGCGCGAACGACATGATCGGGATGCGGATCAATCGCCAGTCCGGCGGGGATGACGATATCGGGGTTCAGATCGCGAAGGGCCAGCCGGAGCAGACCATATTCCATCACTGTCGGCGCTATCGTTGCGGCAATCATCTTGTCGGCGATGACATGCCGCGCGACCGCGTGCACCGGGCCGATCGACTGCTCGATTGCCCGAAGCCTTGCGACACCTTCGGCCTGCCGTGGTTCGAGGTCGGGTAGCGACGAAAATATGATGCGGGTATCGGACGGTGCAACCAATGCCATGACGACAGTCTCGTCGGCGAGCGCGAGATATTCCGAAAGCGGCCCGCTTTCATGCCAGATGCCATCAGTCACGCGCCAAATTACGGGGTCGTCGGCATCGCTGACGGGAAAGCGAGTGATGACGGTCGTCATTCCTTCTCACCCCAGCTGCGCCAGATAACGCGCGCGGGTGCGGGATCGCCGACAATCATCGCCTCGCCTTGCAATGCGAGCTCGCCAACCGACACGCGGCTGTCCAACAGGAAATATTTGCTCGTCAGTTTTACCTGCTCCTGCACCGTGGATGGCGGCTTGAGCGCTGCCAGTTCGGGTGCCTCCCAGAATCGAATGACGCTGCCATAGCCACTTGCCGGACGCTTGGCGAGATAGCTCCTTGCCGCAGCAGGTGAGAGTTTACCCGGCCCGAACAGCATCGCGAGCAACGGCGCTTGTTCGGGCAGCAAGGTATTGACATTAAGCGGCGAAAGCTCTGCCTCGGGCAGCGCACAAATCCAGCCGCGAAGCTTGGCGTAGATTGCTGGCGTGACGCCCTTGACTGCTCGCAGTTCGCTTGGATGAGCATAGATGCGGTTGGCGGCAAGATAGGGTTTTGCAGCCCCGCGATAGGCATCATCCTCGGCCCCGCCCGGCAAAGACAGACCGTCGCTATCGGCCCAATCGGCGGCGGCCGAAGCGACGGGGCGGGCGAAGCCCTCGTTGATGCCGAGCACGACCATCAGCGAGGTGAATTGGTCTTGGCCCGTTGAGTTTGACAAATATTTGCCCTCGGTTTCGGTAACGAGGCTGTTTAGATTGAAACAGTTGCCGCCATCGCGGACCGTAGCAGTCGCAATTCCGACCGGTATCGGCAACGTTTGTTCTTTGCCCATCCAGCCGCCTTCAAGCGTTGTTTGAGCGGCGTCGCGCGCCAACAGGTCCTCGATCCGCGCTGCAGCGATATTCTCGGCGGCGTAGCTGAACATTCGGGCCTGAGCGAGCGCGTTGCCATTGGCCGACAATTTGGTCGACAGCGTTAAACGGTCAAGCGTCGTCGCGGCGATCACCGCAAGTACGGCGACCATCAGCAGCACCGACAACAATGCCGCGCCGCGTTCGCTTGGGCGTGGCGCGGTCATTCAGCCGCTTCTCCACTCTTGGTAGGCTCAATCCGCGTTTGCGGGCCGACCAGAAACAGCATCCTTTGTTCGGGCTTGCCCTCAACGGTCAGTCGCAATTCGACCGCACGAGGCAAAGCATCAGCATCGGTCGCGGTCCAGTCATTGCGCCACTCGCCCTTGTCGTCGCGAAACCGGACGATGGCTGAACTCACATTTTCAACCAAGCTAGCGGCTTCATTCGGGGTGGCACCGTCGAGCATTGGCCAGCTGACGCGTTTCAGCGCGCCGCCATCCAGCGTATAGGCAATCCGCTGCAAACCGGCGCGCGGCGACTCGTCGAAATTTGACCATCCAGCGCGGACAAATCCGAACAGCGAACCTGGCACGGCTGGATCGCTCTGAATGAACGCCGGAACCGCTTGCCCCGCCAAGTCGCGCACCGGTCGCTTTACCGCCTGCGCCAGATCGCCCTCAAGCGCGTTGTAAAGCCGGTTACTACGCGACAGGACTTCAAGCCGGTACTTTACTGCGAGTTGGGTATCGGTACCCGAACGGAGCAGGGTCACACCGGCGACCGACATCAAAGCAAAAATCGCCAGCGCAACGAGCAGTTCGACCAGCGTAAAGCCGGCCTCCGAAGTGCGCCCCGGCGTCATTGCTCAACGGGCCTGGCTATTGTCAGGCGAGCCTTGCGCGACGAAGCATTGCCCGTTCCCGTCACCGCAATATCGACCTTCACTAACCGAGCGTCATCTGTCTTGGTGGTACTGGCGGTCCAGCGCCAGTTTTGCCCTCCGTTGGTTTCCTCTCCATTGGTATCGCCGAGCGTCGGTGGCGCCGGGTTGGACAATATCTCGACCGCAACGTTGCGTGCGACCTGCCACGCGATGCCGCTGTCACCCAGATTGGCGGTCGAGCGAACCGAGTAGCCCTGCAACCTGACCATCGCCAACGCGGCAATGCTGAAGATCGCCAGCGCCACCATAATTTCAAGCAAAGTGAAACCATTGCGCTCGGGTTGGCAATCACCGCGCAACGCGGACATCCCCCGTCGCCGACAAGGCAACGGTCACCACCGCATCACCGCGCCTAATATCGATACTGGCCGCATTCGATGGCAGCCCGGTGCTATCGAATGCAATCCGGGTCTGTCTTGCGCCGTCCAGTTGCACCGACGTGCCGCGCCGCCAATCGCTCGGGGCAAAAGGGGCTTGTGAAAGCGGCCGCCATTGCCCCGCCGACCGCGTTTCAAAGCCGTAGCCCGACGGGCGCACCCACACCGCCATTGTCCGCGATTGCAGGATGGACTGGTCGCGAAGCGCCGCAATGCGCGCCGCCAGTTGCTCGGCCTCGTCGCGCGCGCCGCCACCCGCCGGGCGAGCCATCGTCACCACCGCAGCACTCGCCAGCCCGATGAGGAAAATGACCACCATCAGCTCGACCAGTGTAAAGCCGCGTTCGCTATCCCGGATGAACCCTGGTGACGGCCTAATCGCCGTAGATATCCGCATTATCATTCTCGCCGCCGGGTGCCGCGTCTGCGCCAAGCGAATAAATATCAAACGCACCTTCACGGCCCGGATTGCTGTATTGATACGGGCGGCCCCACGGATCATTGGGCAATTTCTTGATATAGCCTTCGGTTCGACC
>JANPAM010000451.1:0-2112 GCA_031429915.1 Sphingomonadales bacterium
AACCGCCGCTACCGCGCCGTTCACCAGATCGCCCAATGCGTCGCCGCCTGCCATTATTGTCGCGGCGGGAAAGCGGCGGCGAAGTTCGCTTTCGTCCTCATCGAATGACAAGCGACAGATGCCTTTTTCGGTGGCCGCTACCAGCATTTTTCCGAGCGATGTGTCAGCCACGGCCCAGCGGATGACCACACCTGCACCGCCATTTTTCCATGCGCTTGGTGTCATTCCCAGTCGTCCTTTTGTTTCGGCGTAAAACCGGCTTGGTCCGGAATAGCCCGCATCATAAATCGCGTCGGTCACCCGGTCATTGGCGGCAAGTGCCTCTTCTGCGCGCCCGGCCCGAAGGCCCCTTGCATATTTGGCAGGCGTAACGCCGGTCGCACGTTTGAACAGCCGGTGGAAATGATGCGGCGCATAGCCAACTGCTGCTGCCAAAGCCGTCAACCCCAAGGGTTCTTCCGCTGCCAGCAATTTCAGCGCACTGACCACCGCAACCTCGTCACGAGCAATGTCATCAGGGCGGCAACGCAAACAGGCGCGATAGCCCGCCGCCTTCGCTTCGATTGCGGTGCCATAAAAACTTACATTTTCTCGCTTGGGATGCCGCACCGGGCAGCTCGGTTTGCAGTAAATTTTCGTGGTTTTGACGGCACCGACGAACTGCCCGTCAAAGGTGCGGTCGCGCGCCAGAAATGTTTCCCAGGCAAAATCGGGGTCGATTGCGGTCGCCTCAGCCATTTTCCATATGCGCCTTCATCGCAGCAAGTCCCGCGGTAAGAAACTGCTCCATCAATATGCCCGCCGCATGCGGCAAAACATCCGCTGTCCAGACCGCCTCGCATTGATCCTCGCCAACCGCAAAAATCTGAAGCGAAGCATTGTGGTGGGTCCACTGCTCACTCTCTGCTGACCAGGCGATGCGCATGGTATCAGCGTCGTGGGAAATCATATGTTCTCTTAACACCATTCCGTTACCGAAAGTGACGATCCGCACTTTGCCATCATCCTCTAGCGTCGTATTCGTAACCATGCCCGGTACAACGCGAGTGTGAAGCTGACCAACATCGCTGATAGCATCCCAAACCTCAGCTGCAGCTTTCGCGATTGTCACAGATTTGCGTACAGTTGTCATTTTCAAACATCCCTTTCGCTGGAAACGCAGCTATGGCACTTCCAGTCGGTGACCACGTCCCGAAACTTGCTTTCAAAGTTTCGCTAACCCCCACACGCCTTAAACAAAGCCAACGTCCGCTCCCTCGCCAACTCGGCGCTTGGTTCGTGATAGTCCTTGCGACGGTCGGAATTAAAACCGTGGTTCGCGTCATAGACGAAAATCTGCGCGGTCGGGTGGTCCTTGGCGATCAGCGCTTCGACGCCTTCCATTGGAATGCCTGCATCATAACGCCCGAAATGGGCGATGGTCGCGCACTTGGGGGGCTTGTCGGCGTAGATGGTCGGAACCAGGCTGCCATAATAGCAACTCGCCGCCGCAAGATCGTCGCTGATGCCAGCCATCGCCCACGCCACCGAGCCGCCATAGCAATAGCCAGTGATGAACACCGGGCCTTTGGATTTCAGCGCATCAATGCAGACTTGTGCATCGTCGAGCGACAGCATGAACGGATGAAGCTCGCGCGCCAGTTGGACCGCACGCTCATAGTCGGGTCCGGTATAATCAGCCTCGAACCCCGGATGCTCTCGGTCGAAAATTGCTGGTGACAGAACTTCGTAACCGTTGGCTGCATATTCGTCGCACAGTTCGCGTATATGGTCGGTGACGCCGAAGATCTCCTGCACTAGAACCAATCCGCCGCGCCGTTCGCCTTCCTGCTCTGCGTGGTAGACGGCGATTTCTGCGCCGTCTGACATTTTCATGCGAATCATTTTGCCCATTTCAATCTCCTTTCGTCATCATGAACTTGTTTCAGGATAACGAGAAACCGCTGTTTGTTATCCTTAAACAAGTTCAGGATGACGACCGGAAGCAAAGAACCCCAATCCCCATCTTGCATCGCAGCAAAAGCCCTGCTAGGCGCGCCGCGACGGGGCGGAGGTCTATTGCCCTCCCGCCAGTCAGCACATTTTCTCCAGTCTGTTTGAGGACAATATCAG
>JANPAM010000452.1:0-6565 GCA_031429915.1 Sphingomonadales bacterium
CAAGGACAAGGTTGCTGAAGTAACGCTGTAACGGATCAAGCGGGCGGGATGATTTTTCCGCCCGCAAATTCGAAGCCGAAGTCGCGATCTTCGGCGAGCAAAGCAGGGCCGTCGAGGTCAACCCAATAGGCACGCTGCGCCAAGACAAACGCGGGGGCTATTCCAAGGCTGGTTGATAACATGCAGCCGACCATAATTTTAAGCCCCGCCGCTTCAGCAGCGTCAGCTATTCTCAGCGCTTCAGTTAGTCCGCCTGCCTTGTCGAGTTTTATGTTCACGCCGTCATAATAGGGCGTGAGGCGGGTTACATCACTGGCTGTATGGCAACTTTCATCCGCCAGCAACAGCAAGGATGATTGAATACTCGACAGCGCGTCGTCCTGACCCGCAGCCACTGGCTGTTCGATTACTTCAACACCGAATTCGACCAAAGAAGCTGCCTCGGCGGCGATATCAAGCTCACCCCAGCTTTCATTAGCATCGACGATCAATCGCGCATCAGGTGCCCCTGCCCGCACTGCCTGTACGCGCTCGTGGTCGCCTTCACCGGTCAATTTGAGCTTGAGCAAGCCATAGCCATTCGACGCTGCCTTGGTTGAATCGCGCTTCATTGCAGCCGCATCGCCGAGCGAAATTGTAAAGGCCGTTACCAAAGGCACCGGAGTTTGAGATAGTCCGACATATTGCCACAACGGCAAACCGGCAGCCTTCGCAGAGACATCCCACAGCGCACAGTCAATTGCATTGCGCGCCGCTCCCGCCGGGAGGAGAACTTGCAAAGCATACCGCGCTGCATCCGCAGTCATTGGTTCTAGTATGTCGATAACCGCTTCGACCTGTGCCAGACAACTCTCGGCGCTTTCGCCGTTGTAATAGATCGCTGTACCCTCACCCATGCCAACATGCTTGCCATCGCTGACCGCGACGACCAGAACGTCGACATAAGTCTTCGCCCCACGCGCGATGATAAACTGTCCTGCGACAGGCCAGCGTTCGATCATAGCGGATATGCGTAAAGTCATGTAGCGGACATGACATGAAATTTCTGCGGGCAATAGTCCATAATATCAGGGTGCAAGCCCACACCGTCTGGCTGTGCGCCCGCGATCCCGAACTCGGATGGCCGCTCAGAATATTTGCAGTGGCTATTGCCGGTTATGCGTTATCGCCGATTGACCTGATCCCCGATTTCATCCCGGTCATCGGCCTGCTTGACGATGCGATCTTGATACCCGCAGGCATCTGGCTGTTCTGCAAGCTGGCCCCACCCGAAATATATGCACGCAACTTGCAATTGGCGCAGGCAGCGAGCAGCCGTCCCGTCAGCAAAGCGGCGGCGGTGTTCATCATATTGCTATGGGTCGCAGCCGCCATCTGGCTGGCAAGTGTGCTAGGTTTCGCCCCGAGCTCTTAGTTGTGCGAGGCAATCCAGTCTTCAACCACCGGAGCGATTTTGTCGCGCCATTTGCTGCCGTTGAATATGCCGTAATGGCCGACTTCGGGTGCCAGATGATATTTTTTGTGGGTGTCGGGCAATTTGGTGGCGATGGTCAAAGCAGATTTGGTCTGGCCAACGCCGCTGATATCATCGCGCTCGCCTTCGATCGCTAGCAAAGCAATATCGGTAATTGCCGCCGGATCGACCCGCTTGCCACGGTGCATCATCTCGCCCTTTGGTAGCAAATGCCGTTGGAACACAACATCGACGGTTTGCAGGTAGAATTCAGCGGTCATGTCGCACACAGAACGATACTCATCGTAAAAATCCTTGGTGGCATCGGCGCTTTCGTCGTCGCCGACAACCAAGTGTTTGAACATTTCCCAGTGACTGTTCATGTGGTTGCCGAGGTTCATCGTCATGAAGCCACCGAGTTGTAAGAAACCCGGATAAACCTTGCGGCCTGAACCCTGATAATTGGCAGGCACGGTTGCAATCACATTTTGCTGGAACCAGCTATGCGGGCGCTCGGTCGACAGCGTATTGACCGCAGTCGGCGCCTCGCGCGTGTCGATGGGTCCGCCCATCATGGTCAGCGTTCTCGGACGGCTTGGATGCTTGTCAGCGCTCATAACGGCTGATGCGGCATAGCAGGGCACCGAAGGCTGGCAGACCGCGAGCATGTGTGCACCCGGACCGATATGCTCAAGAAACTCGACAAGGTAATCGACATAGTCATCGAGGTCGAAATAGCCGTCTTTTAAGGGCACATCACGAGCATCACGCCAGTCGGTTACGTAAACGTCATGCCCGGGTAACATGCGCTCGACAGTACCGCGCAACAGTGTCGCGTAGTGCCCCGACATCGGGGCGACGATTAAAAGCTTTGGCTGATCCTTAGGCGCACCGTCGCGGACGAAATGCTTCAACTGACCAAAGGCTTTGCGCACTTCAATTTTTTCGGTGACCGCAACGAACTTGTCATTGATGATTGTGGAGTCGAGCCCAAAGTCGGGCTTACCGCGCGTCATGGCGACATGGGCAAAGACATCAAGTGCAGATGCGACTACCGATCCAACGCCTAAATACGACAACGGATTGGACGGGTTGTTAAGCCAATCGGCTTGCATCTGCGCCAGATAACTCGCGCCTGCCAGCCAATTTTTTTGCATTTCGTGGGCTGTATACAGCATGTGATAATCCCTGTGTTTTTGCCAAGCGGCGCATGGCTGGGCTTTGCTCCGCCCTGTGTTCTGTCACATATGCACCATTTGTGCGCTGCACCATATCAAAATGCAACTAATTCACCCATTGTTACAATTTTCGGGCGTTGTGGCCGGTCGTTGTGCCTGCTAACCGATCGACATGACCGATACAGCAGTGGTTAAAACCACGTCCGAAAACGCCAGCAGCACTGTGGAAGCCCCGAAAAAACTCGGTAATTTGCGCATGGTTTGGCACCACACCTCGGCATATCCAAAACAGATAATGCTTGCTTTGCTAGCGCTTACAATTGCCGCTTTGGCGACCCTAGCAATCCCGGCAGGATTCCGCCTGGTGATTGACCGTGGATTTGCAGCAGGCGGCGACCCTGACAATATCGCTCGCTGGTTTCAGTATTTATTGATGATCGTAGCCGTAATGGCAATCGCAACGGCATTCCGTTTCTATTTCGTGTCATGGCTGGGCGAGCGAACCGTTGCTGACATCCGCCTTGCCGTAAACCGCAATTTGCTTCGACAAAGTCCTGCATTTTTTGAAGAAAACCGCCCAGCCGAAATTGCCAGCCGGATGACCAGCGACACCGCGGTTATCGAACAGGTGGTCGGCACGACAGTCTCTGTAGCACTCCGCAATATAGTGATGGGTATCGGCGGCACGATTTATCTTTTCACGCTCGCACCGCAGCTTACGGTCGGCCTGCTGATTGCCATACCAGTTATCGTCGTTCCGATTGTGCTGATCGGACGCAAACTGCAGTCGGCTTCGCGCGCCAGTCAGGACCGAATTGCCGATGTGGGCGCGATGGTGTCCGAAACGCTCGGTGCGATGCGGATCGTCCAGGCATTCGGGCAGGAAAGCCGTGAACGCGAGCGATTCAGGGGAAGTGTGGAAGCGACATTCGGCACTGCAAAAAAGCGAATCCGATTGCGGGCGTTCATGACCGCAATCGTAATGGCGCTGATTTTTAGCGCGATTACGATGCTTATGTGGAAGGGTGCAATTGACGTAGTCGAAGGCCGTTTGACGGGGGGCACGATTGCGGCGTTCGTCTTGACTGGCGGACTCGTCGCAGGTGCTTTCGGCGCACTGACCGAAGTTTATGGCGATCTCGTGCGCGGCGCGGGTGCATCAGGACGGCTAAACGAACTGCTCGTCGCTGAACCGAACATTGCGCCGCCCGCCAAGCCAGTCGCGCTGCCGACGCCGCCGCGCGGTCAGGTAAGTTTTGAGGCAGTGCGTTTCCGTTATCCAACGCGACGCGAGGTCGCAGCGCTCGACAATTTTACATTGAAGGTCAATCCCGGCGAAACCGTTGCGGTCGTCGGCCCGTCGGGCGCGGGCAAATCGACGCTGTTCCAACTGGTGCAGCGATTTTACGATCCTGAGGGCGGAGTCATCCGGGTTGATGGCGTGGCCTTGACCAGTGCCGACCCGGCCGAAATACGCGAACGAATGGCCTATGTTCCGCAGGATACTGTGTTGTTCGCATCGTCGGCGCGCGATAATTTGCGTTATGGCAACTGGCTTGCCGACGACGATGCAATCTGGGCAGCAGCTGAACAGGCGAATGCGGCCAATTTCTTGCGCGAACTGCCACAGGGGCTCGATACCTATTTGGGTGAGAGCGGTGCGAGGTTGTCGGGAGGCCAGCGTCAGCGGATCGCCATCGCGCGCGCCGTATTACGCAAGGCACCCATCCTGTTGCTCGACGAAGCGACGAGCGCGCTCGATGCCGAGAGCGAGAAACTGGTTCAGGATGCGCTCGAACATCTGATGCAGGACCGCACGACAATTGTCATCGCCCACCGGTTGGCGACCGTGCGGTCGGCTGACCGGATTATCGTGATGGATCAGGGCAGGATTGTCGAAGAGGGCGATCATGTAACGCTGAGCGCCGCTGGCGGCCTCTACGCCCGCCTCGCCAGCCTCCAGTTCGATGCTTAGCCTTTGACTTAAAACGAAGCGCGAATGCGTTCGACCATATTATGGGGCTCCGGCGTATCCACAGTCTGCGCACGCATTTTATTACTCAGCCGTTGGAGCCTGAAATACAGGTCTTCGCTGGCGGCGATCAGCGTCTGTGCTTCTAGGGAAAAGCGGCTGACCTGAAAATCGTCGCTTGCCGGCGCATCGCCCAGGTCGCGAACATCGCTATGTATCTCGCTGTGTGATAGCTCGCCTGCCCGATATGCCTTCTGGTTCAGCAACCACGCAATGCTGTGCATCAGCCGCGTTGTCACCTTCAGGGATTCGCAAGAAAACGCGACCGAAATTTCGGGCGACAGATTTCCGCTCATCTGGTCACGGTCGAAATACGAACGTGCCTCGTCAGCCAACAGCATAGCCTCGGTGTAAAGCGCGTTAAGCAGCTTGGGCGTAAGTTCGTACTGAGCGGAATTCATTTTGGGGTGTATGCCAGAGGTCGTTTCGAATTGTTAGCGCAAACGCGACTGGCGGTCCGTTGTTCCACCGACTGTGCCGCGATGAAACGAACCGCTGTGTATAAGTGAAACTCGTCGATCTACTCTTTTTCAGATACACCGGTTACATTGCCAGCGGTCGGTTCAGGTTTTGCCTTGCGGCGGCGCAAATTGGCACGGAGCGCTTCGCGAAGCCGCTCCGCCTTGATCCGCTCTTTGTCCGCTGCATCCTTCGCCATGCCGCTGTCGATGGCAAATGAAGGCGCGCGGCGCAAGTCGCTTGACAACAACCGCTAGGCTTCGCATAGGGCCGCACCTTCGGTGCAGGCTGCTGTAGCTCAGTGGTAGAGCGCGTCATTGGTAATGACGAGGTCGGGAGTTCAATCCTCCCCAGCAGCACCACACCTTATCCCTTAATGTGGATTCGCTTCCTACGGGGAGGCCATTATGTAGCCAGCTGCGTGGGTCTGTAGTGGGTGGTGCTTTGGGCTTATGATTGCACATGACCTTCAAATCTTTACGTAGCTAATCATCAGTCGCAATCGCAGGTTCTCGGCCGGTTGCGGACTGGCCGCTTTCGGATCGACGAGCGCGCAAAGCGGAACTTCAGCAAGCGACAACATTGCGGGCGTTCGCCTGATAGTATACTCTTAAAGGCCGTAGGCTCATCAAATTGATGCGCTAAAAAGTTTGCTGCTAAGCTGGTAGCACTAATCAGGTAGATCAGATTATGGATATCAATATCGGGATTGACGCAGCGGGCCGCGAGAAATCAGCAGCGGCTGTCAGCCGATTGTTGGCAGATACTTATACGCTTTATTTGAAGACGCATGGGTATCATTGGAATGTTGAAGGACCACATTTCCAACAATTGCATATTCAGTTCATGGAGCAGTATACCGAGATGTGGACTGCTGTAGATGACTTGGCTGAACGCATTAGGGCGCTGGGACATTACGCACCATCATCCTATTCCGAGATGAGTCGGCTTTCTACTTTAAAGGAAGAGACTGGGAAGCCAGATTGGAAAACCATGGTGAAAAACCTCGCCGAAGGGCATGAAAAAGTCGCAAAGACAGCGAGAGAGGTCTTGCGCGTGTCCGAAGAAGTTGGCGATGATGCTACAGCCGATGTGGTTACCCCGCGCATTACTCTCCATGAAAAAACGGCTTGGATGCTGCGCGCGACAACAAATTAGTGGACGTTGGTTATAATATGAAGCCGGTGGGGTGAATCTCTGCCTGCGCGAAAGACCGTTACGCTACCTTTACAGAAAAGCCGACCACTGCTTTCCACAACATTGCGGTCGTTCCGAATGCGGTGACGGTCACCTGAAAGCTGCCGCAGCGGTGATCATGGTATTCGTCTCGTCATGATGACCGGATTTGGGCCGGGAGCCGACTGTCCGCTTCTGGCCACTCACAGGCGGTTAGCGGTCATTCCCAGCGATACGGACCTTCACACTGCCCGCAACTCAGCAGCC
>JANPAM010000453.1:0-3626 GCA_031429915.1 Sphingomonadales bacterium
CGAATACGAGAAAATGTCGGGAAAAGCCTCGACTTGCAGGATCGCTTTAAGCGTCGTGACATTCCAGTATTCGATGAAAACGCTGCCGGTAATCTTGTAGATCTGCGACCGTTCGCGCATCAGCTTGAAGATCGGCTGCCAGCGGTCCTCGGCATAAATCTCGGGCTTCGAAACGTCCCAATCATGCGGGGCTGCATTCACCTCCCACGGCAGGTCGGTGGATTCCATGATGGGCGCTGTGGCCATATCGACTCTCCTCTTCTCTCACGCGAAAGAGTGCCACTACTGACAGATATGTCAATCCCGTTTCGATACGCAACCTAGTTTGCTCGTTCAGGCGCGAACCTTGATTAGGCCGAACAACCTGCGACTGCTGTCGTTTTTGATCCGGCCACCATTGCCCGATTTCATCACGTTCTTTTTGAACAGCGCCACACCGATGCGGAGCAAAAGGATAGCAAAAGCGATCTGCCCGATAATGGCGATGCCGTGATGCCACAAAACCGGTTCTTGAGCGGCGCGCGCGATCATTGCGTAAGGCGAGCTGAACGGAAAGACGCTGGCGAATTGTTCGACCGGCTCACCGATTTTGGTGACGGTGTACATCGACAGGAAGAATATCAGCAATTGCGCCATTGTTGCTGGCATTGAGAGAGTTTGAACCTCACGCACCGTCGCCGCCATCGCGCCGATGCCGAGGAACAGCGAACCGAGCATTAGATAGGCGAGAGCGAAATAGATCACGCCGAGCGCCATGAATATCGGCCAGCCGACGGATGGCATTGGCAGATTGGGCAGGCCAGGTCCCCAGATCGACAGCACTGCGATGCCAGCCGTCGCCCAGACGATGATCCCGACGCCAGCCATAGCCAGCATTGCAAACAGCTTGCCCAGAAACACAGATTCCATCGGAATCGACGCCGCCAGTATTTCGATGATCTTGTTCGATTTTTCCTCGACCAGATTGGACAGCACCATTCCGGCGAGCAGCATCGTTAGAAGAAAAAGAAGGGTTTGTGCGGCCTGCGCTGTAATAAGCCGCTGTTGCTTGGCATTGCCGGCGCTTTTGCCGACGATATCGGTTTCCACTTTAGGCAGCCCGCCCGTCTGACCGCTTGCCGCGTAATTGGCGAGCAAGGCAACCGAGCCTCGCCCGCTTTTAACCTGCGATTCGGTGCCAGTCATAACCGGTTTATCGAGCGTCCCTGATATGATCGCGACAAAGCCGCCTTTGCCGTCTTGCAGGAACTGTTTTGGTTCAAGCGGCTCGGTACCGGAGCTTTGCGCGGCAATTTGCATGACGGGAAATTCGCGCTCGCCCATTTCCTTGGCGAGTGCCGTCCGCGCGGCGAGCAATTTTTCGCCGTCGGTTCCGGACATCGCGATGCCGACCACCGGGCGGTCGATATCCTTGGCGATCTGTCCGCCAAGGCTGCCGGCGGCAACGCCGATCAGCAGCGGGAATAACGGCCCGAGCAGGAAGAAAATGAACGCCTTCGAATAGATGATCGCGGTGAAGTCGCGGCGACCGATGACGAATGCGGCTCTGATAATCTCTTTCATACCAACTCTCCGGCGACCGGCTGGTCCATTTCGGCTGCAACCGATTCGCCAGCGATGGCAACAAACGCGTCGTGAAGCCCGGGGCGTTCGATTGACAGCGAACGGACGCCCGCTTTGCCCTCGACCAGAGCCTTCAGCAGCGGCTCGACACCTGTCTCGGGCAGGGTGAAATGCCACCAGTTGCCTTCGGCTTTGACATCGCCCGGCAACGCGCTTCGCCACGGTCCATCGAGCGTTTCGGTTTCGAGATGGACCTGCGGGCGAAGCCGGTCGCGAGCGGTGGAAACCAGGCCGTCGAAACTGATCTTGCCCTTGGCGATGATCGCGATGCGCTCGCACAGCCGCTCCGCGTGAGCGATGACGTGGGTTGAAAAAATGACCGTCACGCCCTTGTCAGCCTGATCGCGGATCATCCGTTCGAGCTTTGCTTGGTTGAGCGCATCGAGACCCGAAAACGGCTCGTCAAGCACGATCAGCTTGGGTTCGTGAACAATCGTTCCCATCAACTGGACGGTTTGCGCCATGCCTTTCGACAGTTGCCTGATCTGCCGGTCGGCGGCGTATCCAAGGCCTGCGCCTTCAAGCAATATACGGCCTTTTTCCGCTCCTTCCTTAAGCGACAGCCCGCGAAGGGCGCCCATGAACGCGATGGTATCGACAGCGGTCATCGACTGGTAGAGGCCACGCTCTTCGGGCAGATAGCCGACATTACGCGACTGCGAAATCGGCCGGTCGGACCCGAGCAGAGTGCGCGTGCCTTCATCGGGCTCAATAATGCCCAGCAGGGTGCGAAGCATCGTTGTTTTGCCCGCACCATTGGGGCCGAGAATACCGAAAATGCTGCCTTCGGGGATTGCCAGATCGACTCCGTCCACTGCGCGGAACCCATCGAATTCTTTGACAAGGCCAACTGCCTCGATTGCATTCATTGTAAATTGTGCCCCGAATTGCGTATGGCCGAGTGAATAGGGAACCTGCGTGAAGCAACACAAGACAAATCTGGTTAATGCCTTGAAAGAACGCGCCGCAGCCGAGGGGTTTGGAGCGTTTGGCATTGCGCCCGGCAGCTTGGCACCGGCGGCGGGCCAAAGGCTGCGGCAGTGGCTCGCCGAGGGCCGACACGGCGAAATGCTGTGGATGGAAAGCCGCGCAGATGAACGAAGCAGCCCCGATGCATTATGGCCCGAGGTGAAGTCAGTGATCATGCTGGGGATGAGCTATGCTCCGGCGCGCGACCCGATGGCGCTGGAAGGCCATCCCGACCGGGCGCGGATTTCGGTCTACGCCCAGGGCCGCGATTATCATGATGTGGTCAAGGGTGCGCTCAAACGGCTGGCGGGGTGGCTGGCGCATCAGGCGGATGTTGGGGTCAAGGTATTCGTCGATACCGCGCCTGTGATGGAAAAGGCTTTGGCCCAAGCGTCTGGAATCGGCTGGCAGGGCAAGCACAGCAATGTCGTCAGCCGCGAACATGGCAGCTGGCTGTTTCTGGGTGCGATTTACACGACCGCCGAGTTAGAGCCAGACACGGCGGGCGGCGACAACTGCGGGTCGTGCCGCGCCTGTCAGGACATCTGCCCAACCAATGCGTTTCCAGTACCTTATCAGGTCGATGCGCGACGCTGCATTTCCTATCTGACCATTGAGCATAAGGGGCCGATCCCGCTCGAGTTTCGGTCGGCCATCGGTAATCATATCTATGGCTGCGACGATTGTCTCGCGGTGTGTCCGTGGAACAAATTCGCCGAAAGTGCTGCAGCCAACAAAGCGTTTTTGCCAAGGGCGGAATTGGTTGCACCGCGTTTGGCCGATCTGTTGACGCTGGACGATGCAGCCTTTCGAACATTGTTCTCCGGCTCGCCAATCAAGCGCATCGGACGCGACCGATTTATACGGAATGTGGCGATTGCTGCGGGTAATAGCAGGGACAAGGCTCTGCGACTTCCGTTAACGGAATTGCTCGACGACCACGACGAAACCGTTCGCGAAACCGCAGTATGGGCTCTTAATGAACTGAACGGCGTTTAGCGCCGCTGCAGCGCGTCAACACAAGCAGCACGATC
>JANPAM010000454.1:0-6001 GCA_031429915.1 Sphingomonadales bacterium
CCCAACCGCCATGCTTGTCCGGTCGACCTTGGTGAGTATGTCACCCGGCAGCCAGATTTTCATGTCGGCATATTGCGCCTGATCGAGCCCGCTTTGCGCAGGGGCCGCAAGCATCAGCCGCTCCATATAATCCTCCGCGCGGTAACCAGCCAGCGCGCCATTCGTGCGCTGAGAATATAGGCCGCGACGCTGAGCAGGATTGGTCAGACTGACCGCATCGGTATAGCCCTCCGCTCCAGTCCTAGCCAGCGACAGCAATGTCGTTTTCGCGCGGAACCGCCTCGGTGCCCAATCGGCCTTCGGGTACAAATTGCCGAGCCCGCCGAACAACGGCCCACGCAGCGATTGCGGCAGCAGGTTGCGCACCCGCTCTTCATTGTGGTGGAACACATGCCGCCGATATCCTGCCAACGCCTCGTCGGCACCGTCGCCAGACAGCGCGACCGTAACCTGCTCGCGCGCAATTTCGCACACGCGGTAAGTTGGCAGCGCCGATGCATCGGCAAACGGTTCGTCAAAGTGGAATGCCAACATATCCATCAACGCATAATCGTCGGCCGCGACCTTGCGGCTGCGGTGGTCAGTGGCGAATCGTTTGGCGATCAGGTCGGCATATGCAGTTTCGTCGAGTTCGCCGACGTCGAAGCCAATCGAGCAGGTTTTGACCGGTTGCCGCGAGGCTTCGGCCATTAGGGCAACGACGCTGCTGCTATCGACCCCGCCGGAGAGGAACGCCCCCAAAGGCACGTCGGCGACCATGCGAGATGTCACGCCCTGCCGCATCAACCGAAGCAGTTCCTCTTCAAGTTCGCCCTGACTGCCCTTTGCGCGTTTGGAAAAATCGATGTCCCAATATTCGACCGGCTGCGGCAGCGAGCGGCCTTGCTGAAGCAGGAGCGTATGCCCCGCAGGCAGCTTCTTCACGCCGCGAATGATGCAGGCTTGATCGGGAACATAGCCGAACGCCAGATAGTCATCGACCGCCGTCAGGTCGGCCTCGCGCCGAAGCGCGGGGTGCGCAGTCAGCGCTTTGAGCTCGGACCCGAAGATGACGCTGCCATCGGCAATGGCGGCGTAAAAGAGAGGCTTTACGCCCAACCGGTCGCGGGCGAGGAAAAGTTGTTTTGTCCGCGCATCGTAAATTGCAAAAGCGAACATGCCGTGGAAATGCGACACGCAATCCGGCCCCCAATGCCGCCAGCCCTGAAGGATGACCTCGCTGTCGCTGTTTGTGCGAAACGCCAGCCCCGCCGCTTCCAATTCTTTGCGCAATTCTCTGAAATTATAGATTTCGCCGTTAAAGCTAAGCGTCAGCGCCTCGTCATCCGAGCGCATCGGCTGCGCACCGCCCTCGAGGTCGATTATCGACAACCGCCGGTGACCAAGCCCGACTCCCGGAGCGGTCCACATGCCCGAGCCATCGGGTCCACGATGCGCAATAGCGTCGGTCATCCGGCGGACGCGGTCGGGATCGACGGGCTTAGCCGTCTCCAAGTGAAAAATACCCGCAATGCCGCACATGGCGCTGGCCCTATCGCAATCCGGCGAAGCGGTCAGCCACTTTGTCGATATCGCCCAATGATTTGACAAATGAGTCGATGGCTGGACGGGGCGAGGTGTCGCCGACTTGTTCAGCCGAGACCACCATGGCGACTGCCTGTTGGTCGCCGTTAAGCAACCGTGCTTTCAACGTCGCGAGTTTGATTTGCGCCGCCGAACCGCTGGTGGTCCCGTTGACGCGGTAGAAACTTACCACTTCGCGGGCTGCGCCCTTTGTCTTAATGCGTTCGGCGCGGGCGTTTGGTGGGGCCATTATGTCGGCGCTCCATGACCAAATGCCGTCAGGATCAACGGCACCTTGACCATAGCCGACCAGTTCGCGACGTTCGCTTTGTCGGTCGTAGAGTACGACGAAAAGGTCGGCTGTCTGACCAGCGGCATTGCGATAGCGACCGAACAGATAGTGGCTGGCTCCGTCGAAACGCGGCGTCCATTTGGCGAGTGGAGTATATGGCACGATTTGCCAGCCGGGCACTTCGGGCAAGACGATACGCGCCGGGATGGGCGACGGTTTGGCGGCAATATAGCTCGACCACCCAAGCGGGATCGCAGCGACAAGCAGGACAACGGCCAGCGCGAGTTTCGCGCTGGTGGTTCGCTTTACTGGGGCTTGCAATTCGGCCGGGTCGAACGCGGGCGCGTCGGCGCGTTTGTCGAAAAATTGCCACCCTATGCCCATCACTAACGCGATAACGATGCCGAAGAAAATCCAACCGTAGAAAATATGGTCAAAACTCGAAGCAAAATCGAGGCTGCTATGGTGCGCGATGTAGATAGTGCCGAATGCGCGAAGGCCGTTGGCGATGATGGGCACGATGACGCACACCGCCATAAAGGCAATCCGCCTCGTCCAACCTTTGAAGCACAGGTTTGAAGCCAGCGCGCCGAAAGCGATCATCGCAATCAGGAATTTGACGCCTGAACAGGCCTCAGCCACGCGGAAATAGCCGGTGGGGGTTGAAATGAAGATGCCATCGATATGCGCCGGAATGCCGGTCCAGCCGAGCAGCAACATACACATCTCGGCGGTTAGGGTTTGCAATGCTGGTACTGCCTCCTCGCCAATCGGCACGAGGAAGAACATGTAGAATAAAGGGAATAGCAATCCGCGTGTGACGTTCGGGCCGAGGAGCGTTGCAACGCCTCCCTGCAACATCATGACCAGCCCCAATTGCCGGGCGACCGCCAACCCCGCCGCGTCGCCGAGCAGCCAGCCACCCGCGCCCACTGCGCCGTAGAGCAATGCCGGAGTCCACGGTTGGGGTTTCAGCTCGGCCAGTAACTCCTTGCGCTGCATGACGAGCCAGACGAGGATTGGCAGAATGAGGAGGCAATGGTTGAAGGTTGAACTGTTCCACCAGATCGCCGCCATATCCGCCGCATCGCGCCAGAATAGCAGGAGCAATCCGCCCCACGCCGCACCGAGAAACTGGAGCGAGCGTTGCCAATGGCTGGTCGGGATCACCGCTTTAATTTGGTCTGCGAGAAAGGCTGTGGCGGTCATTCGACTACTTCTACCGCTGGCACCTGATATTGCATCAGCGCATCCAAGGGTGCCAATTGTTTCGCCCAGCCATAATGCTCGATAACATGCGCTCGCGCGGCTTCGCCAATTTTTCGGCTGGCGGTCGCATCGCTCAGCAAGGCAATTACGCGGTCAGCCTCGGCGGCAACATCCGCCTCGACAAAATAATGCGTGCCGTTGGTAGCGGCGATCCCCTCGGCAGCGGCGGCGGATGCGACGACCGGTTTGGCCATCGCCATCGCTTCGAGCACCTTGTTCTGGATGCCACGGGCGATCCGGAGCGGGGCGACGACGACATCAGCCCCTGACAGCCAGGTCCGAACATCATCGACAGCGCCAGTTACCTGCACGCCGGGTAGCGCCGACAGATCGGATACGACGGACGTAGGATTGCGCCCGACAATGGCAAAGGATGTTTCAGGATGCGCCGCTCTGATGATCGGCATGGCATTTATCGCAAAGTCCGTCGCGGCCTCGATATTCGGGCGATAATCCATCTGCCCCGTGAACACGATCAGCGGGTCGGGAAAAACCGGATGGAGCTTTTTGAATTGGGCCGCCGGGTCGTAGAAAACAGTGTCAATTCCGTTCCCCAGTGCGACAACATTGACGGCACCGCTGCGCACACGAAACAGGTCAGCCTCTGCCTCGCTCACCAAAAGACTGGCATCCGCGCGGTTGGCGATGCGCTGTTCGAAGTCGGCGAGGAGGCGTCCTTCGCGAGCGTTTATCCAGCGCATCAGCAGATTGCCTTCGCCGGCATAGCTTTCAAACTTCGCGCTATCGACGTCGACAAAGTCCATGATGAAGCGGCCATCGAAAGATGCCGGAACATATTGCGCCATCTGGCCTGAGAAGCAGAAGATGTGACTTATCCGCCCACTGGCGAGCAGGCCGTCGACCCAGTCCTGCATCGAACCACTGCCAAAGCTGCACACGGACACCGGCTGGCCGGTCAGCACTGCCTCGACGCCTGCCTGCAATTGCGGCTTGTTGCGTAGTTCGACATGGCTTGAGGCTAGAATGCCGTCCATCTCGCTCACAAAGCCCATATCGCGCTTGTCATCGGCAAAGGTGCCGACATGCACCGACGCCATTTCGCACAGGCGTTTCAATATATGATGCGACCGGATTTTGTCGCCGCGGTCGGCGGGCCAAGGAATTCGGTGAGCGAGGAACAAAATCTCGCGCATTATCCCAGTCCTTTGGCGATCCACGGCCCTAACCGGTTAGCGACTGACAGCGGCAGCTTCTGCCAAAGCGCAATCTGCGCCTTGTATTTCGGGCTATTGGGATTGATGTCGCGTGGCACCTGCCCGTCCGCAGTGCGCACCGCGTATGCCATTGGCTCAGGCTCGAAACCCCAGTTCTTCTTAAAGCTATACGCGCCCGATCCAGTCTTCGACCGACCAAAATCGAAATGCGTGCAGCCGCGTTCGCGCGCATGGTTCATCAGCGCATAATACATGACGTCATTGGCGCGTAGCTTTCGCGCATTCCAAACGCCGCCGCCCCAATAGGGCATGACGGTGCCATTTTGATAAAGGCTAAGCACACTCGAGACCGGGCGGCCTTCGTGCAGCACGGTCAATATGTCGGCGCCTTCGCCAAATGCTTCAAGCGTTGAGGCCATCAGCGATTTCGGAAACACCGGAGTGCCGAGATTACGGACGCTTTCGGCGTAGACTGCGTAGTGCCAATCGAGATCACGGACAGCGCGGCCGGTTTCTACAGTCAGCTTATTGTCCAACCCTTTACGCACCTCGGCCCGCTGTTTTCGCGGTATAGCCAGCAGTTCGGCGTCGGCGTCGCCGGATAAGGCCCGCCGGAAATTTGCGTGGGAGTCGCGCTTCTCGATCCAGTCCCCGCCGGGCAGCGCACCGCCGCGCAATTCGACAGTTGGGCAACTTAATCGCCCGGCCATATCCCACGCCGCTGCGGCCAATCGGCGCGTTGCGGTGGCACTATCGGACAATATCCCGCCGCCAACGGCGAAGCCCGAAGACACCAAAGCCCGCCCGAACAAAGGCGAGTGGATGAGGTGCAACGGTAGAAGTCCTGCAATTTCGCACGACGATGTTTCCGCAATCAGGCAATGCGCCGACTGACCGGTTCCGGCTTCGATTGCCTTCAACCAGGCTGGCCGGTGAAAGGGCAACCCCGCTCCATTCGCCATAATCCAAGCATCGATCCGCGCGCATTCGTTTCCGTCCTCCAAATCGACGGAACGAACCAATAACTTTGAGCAAAGCATTGGCGCGTTCATGCAAACCGCGCCTGTTCGCGTGCGACGACGCTGTCCAGCCGCTCCCACTGAAAATCCTTTGGCAAACGCCTGAGCTTCTCGGCCATCACATCCAGCTTGGTGTAATGCCGCAGCTTCGATTTAATCGGCGCATTGGCAACGCGTGGTTGATCGGTATCTATTTCCCAAGGGTGGAAGTAAATAATCGCAGGCCGCTGCTCGTCTTCGTTGACCTGCCGGATCGCCCACCGTGAAAACGCATAAGGCAACAGCCGGAAAAACCCGCCGCCGCCAGCCGCAAGGCGCTTTGGCCCAAACTGCGCCGTTGTCACTGGCACCTCGAGAAAATCGCTCCCCGCAACCGGACGAAACGCAAAGCGCGGCGCTTCGGCCCAGCCATAATGGTCATGCTTAACCGGCGCGACGCTTGAAGAATAGGTGTAGCCCTGTTCCGCCAATATCTCGTGCGCCCAGGGGGTGCGCTGGTCTATCGAGAAACTCGGCGCGCGATATCCGGAGACGAGTGCGCCCGATGTGTCCTCGATCAACTTGCGCGTCCGTTCGATGTCGGCGGCAAATTGTTCGGGGCTGAGGGTAAACACGCGGTCATGGCCATAGCCGTGGCTGGCCAGTTCATGCCCCGCACCCACAATCCGCCGCATCAATGCCGG
>JANPAM010000455.1:0-9782 GCA_031429915.1 Sphingomonadales bacterium
ATCAACCGAGTGGCGGCATTTGGCAACTGCGACGCTGCAACAGCGCTGGCGTTTTATCATGGCGGTATGGACGCGCTGGTGCTCGCGAACCCGTGGGTGATCGAAGCGAATGCTAGCGAGCCCGATGCGCCGACTCCGCCAAGCGCCGCCGCTGTTCGAGCGCGCTATCTGGCCCGGCTGAAGAACCCGCGAAGTCTGCTGGATTTGCTAACTGGCAAAATAGACCTGCGGAAACTGGCTGGTGGTCTTGCCAAAGCGGCGCAAAAAGAAACGCCGACTGGTTTGGCGGCGCGGCTGGCCGCCTCGCTGGCGGCCTCATCTTTGCCAATGCAGTTGCTTGTTGCCGAACGCGATACCACCGCGCTGGCCTTCATCGGAGCTTATAAGACACCGTTGTTCGACGCGGTCCGCACCCGCGCCGATGTCACTTTATCCAAATGCGATACGGCCTCACACAGCTTTGCCGACGCGACCGCAAAGGCATGGCTATACGACCATATCGGTCGCGCTCTGTCAGGTGCGTAGTTCAACCTTCGAGTAACCCAGCGCATCGCCAAGCGCCTGCAACCGACGAGTCAATGTGTTCGACCGCAACCGTCCGCTCTGGCGAGTCAAATGAAGCGTCAGCACATCGTTGTCGCCATTGATGATGCTATCGGCGAGCGCGCCGCCGGTGCCACCATCTATCCGCTGCGCCAGCCGGATTGCCAACCCCCAGATCACCGCCTGCGCTAGCTCGCCGGGTGTCGCGAGCAAAGTGAGGATCACCGGCAACGACCGCTTGCCTCCATGAACGGTCCACAAGGCCGCCGCAATAATCGCTCGGTCGCTGGCGATTACGCCCGGCCAGCTGCCATCAAGCGCATGGTCGAGCGCGTGGTCAGCCCGGTGTTCCGGATTCACGTTCCAGACGCTGTCGGCAAGCAAGCACGCGGCGCGGCACAGACGTGTGTCGGTTTCGCTTTGGTCAGCAAAAACCGGCGCAATCCAGTCGGCGAGCATATCGCCGTGGAACGGAAAGCGCGCCAGTCGCTCGCCTTCAAACCGGGCCGCCGCAATCAACGGGTCCTGTTTTCGCTCGGCATCCGACAGCTGATCGAACAGCAAGCCTTCGCGTAGCCCGTAAATGCTGGTGACGAGCTTTGACGGCTCGAACAGCCGCACCAGCGCCGCGAGCAATGCGGTCGCACCCGGCAATGCCACCGCACGTGCCGACGATACAATCTTGGTTTGTGCCAGTTCGGCCGGATCGTTCACGATACCGGTCAGTTCGGCAGGTGCTTCGGGGGGCATTTGGTAATTCGAGAGGATCGTCAGCGGATAGCCCGATACATGCATGTGCAGCCGCGAGAAACAACGCCACGACCCGCCGATCATGTAGAATGGCAGTCCTTTTTCGATTTCGAAGCCTTGCCCGACATTGGCCTCGTCGAGCGAGTCCTTGATCATCTGCGCAATTTGTTTGGTGGTTTTGCCCGCTATCACCTTGTGGCGCAAAGTCCCGAGCGGGAGCGAAATTCGTTCGCCCAAAACGCCATTGGCCACTCGAATAAGTTCGAGACTGCCGCCCCCAAGGTCGCCGACATAGCCGTTGGCGTCAGGATTGTCGCTTAGCACGCCAAGCCCCGCTGCGGTCGCCTCGGTATCGCCGTCGAGCACATCGACCCGGATGCCAAGCGCCGCCGCCTGCTCGACAAGCAACCTGCCGTTTTTTGCCTCACGGGTTGCAGCGGTCGCGACCACTCGAAGTGTATCGACCTTCATCAACCGCGCCAGCGTCTCGAACCGACCAAGCGCGGCCAGCGCCTTTGCCATCGTCGTCTCGTCAATAACCCCGTCGCCGGCAAGACAGGCACCCAAAGCAATGCGGCTCTTTTCATTGTAGATGGGCATCGGCGCGCGCGGCAGACCGGCATACACCACGAGGCGTATGGTATTCGAGCCGATGTCGATGACGGCTTGCCGGACCGGCTTCATCTCCGCCGGACGAGGTTCAAGGTCGGCACTTTGTTACCATCGGCCAACGCTCCGCCGCGCCCCGATAGCGACGCGTTCGTCATGAAATAATGGTGCAGATTAAACGGCATGTCGCCAGCCTTTACTCGTTCATACCGACCATCGGACCGAAGCATCCAGCTTTGCTGATTGTCGAGCAGGTTTGCAACCATAACCTGATCGAGAATCTGGTCATGCACCGTCGGGTTTTCGATGGGCAGCATATATTCGACGCGCCGGTCGAAATTGCGCGACATCCAGTCGGCTGAGGAGATGTAAACCCGCGCATCGGGATTGGGCAGATCTCCGCCATTGCCGAATGCCCAGATGCGGCTGTGTTCGAGAAAGCGCCCGACAACCGATTTGACTCGGATTCGCGACGACATGCCTTTGACGCCCGGCCGCAGACAGCACACGCCGCGAACCACCAAGTCGATCTCGACTCCGGCTTCGCTCGCTTCGTACAATTTGTCGATTACTGCTTTATCGACGAGCGAGTTTAGCTTTGCCCACACCGCGCCCGGTCGTCCCTTCGCGACATGCGCGATTTCTTCGTCGATCAGCGACAGTATTTTCTCGCGAAGCCCGAGCGGTGCCATCGTCAGCAGCTGGAGGTCGGTGGGCGGAATATAACCGGTTATGTAGTTAAAAATCTGTCCGGCATCGCGCCCGATACGCGGGTCGGCGGTAAAGAAACTTAAGTCTGTATAAACGCGTGCGGTAATCGGATGATAATTCCCAGTGCCGAGATGGCAATAGGTCCGGAAGCCGTCAGCCTCGCGCCTGACCACCAGTGAAATCTTTGCATGAGTCTTCATATCGACGAAGCCGTAGACGACCTGGACGCCCGAGTTTTCAAGCTGCGAGGCCCAGTGCAAATTCTGCTCTTCATCGAACCGCGCCTTAAGCTCGACAATCGCAGTCACCGATTTACCAGCGTCGGCGGCCTCACACAGCGCCCGAATGACCGCTGATTGTTTGCCGGCGCGGTAGAGCGTCTGCTTGATTGCAACCACGTCGGGGTCGAGCGCCGCCTGTTGCAGGAACGCCAGCACAACATCGAAGCTCTCATATGGGTGATGGACAACGATATCTTTTTGCCGGATCGCGGCAAAACAGTCGCCCTCATGCTCGAGCACGCGTTCGGGAAAGCGCGGTGTGTAAGGCGGGAACTTAAGCGAAGGCCGGTCCACTTCGACCAATTGTGCCAAATCGCCGATGCCGAGAAAACCGACAGTCTCTGCGACAATCGAACGCCCTGCACCAAGCTCGGTTCGGATCAAAGTTGCCAGTTCATCGGGCAACCCCTTTTCCAGCTTCAACCGGATGATCTTGCCGCGCCGCCGTCGCTTTATCGCGCTGCGGAAATAACGGACCAGATCTTCGGCTTCCTCCTCGACCTCGATATCGCTGTCGCGGATCACTCGGAACGCACCGGCGGCCACCAGCAGATAGTCGGGAAACATCTGTCCAACGAAACGCTTGATCAGCGACTCAAGCGTCACGAACCGCGTCTCCTTACCCGGCACGCGAACAAATCGCGGCAGCGACGCGGGGATCATCACCAGTTGTCGGACCACCTCTGCGTCGTCGCGACGGCGCATATCAAAAATCAGGCTAATACCCTGGTTCGGGATAAACGGAAACGGATGCGCCGGGTCCAACGCCTGCGGTGTCAGCACCGGCAAAATCTGCTCGCGGAAATATTGCTCGACGTCGACCAAAGCAGTTTTCCCAATAGCTGCCGGATCGATGACCTTGATTCCCTCGGCCTTCAGTTGGTGCTTCAGAACTTTCCAAAGCTTTTGCTGCTGCGCCATCAACGCGTCGGCTGCCGCCACTGTTTCCGACAATTGCTCGGACGGTGTTCGTCCATCTATCGAAAGTTCTTCGATCTTGCGCAACTGCTGGCCGCGAAGCCCGGCAACGCGGACCATGAAAAACTCGTCGAGATTGGCCCCCGATATCGAGAGAAACCGCAACCGTTCGAGCAATGGGTGCGCCGGGTTAGCAGCCTCTTCCAACACCCGCTGGTTGAATTTCAACCACGACAGCTCCCGGTTGAAATATCGCGACGCGGCGATGCTTTTGGCGTCGGTTATGACTTCTCCCTTGGAGGGGCGCAATTGTCGTACCTTTCTGAATGGCTTGGGATCGCCTGCCACGCTTATATTACTAATTTGCGGCAATTGCGTTCCTTACGCGCAGCCCTCGGAACATTCCACCCTTCGCCACATTATGTTTTCAGGTTTTTTTAAAAGGAGGAACGACCATGGCTACCGAAGTATATACCGACGCGATTGCGTTGTTGAAGGCAGATCACCGCAAAGTCGAAGACCTGTTCGAACAATTCGAAAAGGCCAAGGATTCAGCTAAAAAGCAGAACCTTGCTAATCAGATTTGCACCGAGTTAAAAGTCCACACGATGATCGAGGAAGAGATTTTCTATCCTGCGCTGGAAGGTAAAATCGAGGAGGATATGTTGTCCGAAGCCTATGTCGAGCATGACGGCGCGAAGGTGTTGATCAATGACATCGAAGCAGGCAGCCCCGATGATGAATTCTACGACGCAAAGGTTCATGTGCTGTCCGAAGAAATCGAGCATCACGTCAAAGAAGAAGAAGCGCCTTCTGAAGGCATGTTCGCACAGGCTCGCAAGACCGATGTCGATCTTGTTGCGCTCGGCGAACAAATGCTGGCGCGCAAGCAACAATTAATGGCTTTGGCCGAAAGCGACGGGTTGCCACCTGCCGAATTAACGGCAGTTGGAATGACCGCGGAATAACCTCAATAATCTAGGGAAGCGGACCGCCATTACGGTGGCCCGTTTTTTTATCGACGGTCTTTACGCACTTCGTCGGACCGACGGATTTGAGACAGGCTGTTGCTGATAACCGGCCCGCAGATAACCGCCGCGATGGCTAGTCCAATAGCAGAAAACATATCCATTGAGCATATCCAACAGCGGGTAGGGATAATAATATGCCGTTAAAGCGTTAACTGGCGTTGGTCTCCATCGTTCCATCGACTATGCGGTCAGTCGGCGAAATCCATCGCTCCGTGCGTTGTTATGGAAGCGACTTCGATGAAGCGGGGTTTGCTTTTTGGACCATCGTTGCCCTGCATCCCGACACTGGCGAGTATATAAGGTGATACACGGTGGCGGGTGCACAGGCCACCTGCGCCGTCGCTGACCAATGGATGTTCGAATTCGACGGCGATCATCGCATCTTGGACGCGGGCAACGGTGCAAACAACGAGCTGGCCTCCCAACAGGTCGAGGACCAGTTCGGTTCCTTCGGGGACGCTTAACAGGCCATCAATGAGCGCTCCCGTCTTTGATAGATTGCGCATTAGCGCTTCATAGCGGTGATCGTCGTGGATCACACCAATGCGGCGGAAGACAGAACGGCGTTCGGGGCGGTGGCGCTCGGGGCCGTCTGGCTCGATTCGCAATTCGCCGCTGTCCATCAGCTTGAGCACATTTTCTTCAGTCAGGGCCTTTGAGTATAGCCATCCCTGAATGAACCGCGCACCTTTGGATTTGACCACATCAAGCTGGTCAAATGCCTCGACACCCTCGACCGTGGTTTCCATGCCGAGCGCATCGGACAGTCCGATGATTGCCGCGATTATTTTTGCGCTGTTCTGGTCATTTTGAGTGCAGCTATCGACAAAAGTGCGATCGACCTTAATTTTGTCGAACGGGGCCGATCTCAAGTAGCTTAACGAGGAGTAGCCAGTGCCAAAATCGTCGAGCGCAAGGCGGACTCCGATTGCCTTTAGTGCACGGAAAATGTCGTCGATGGTCTCGCCGTCGCCCATAAACACGCTCTCGGTAAGTTCGAGTTCAAGGCGATCGGCTTCGAGCCCGGAGCTTTCCAGCGCATGCGTTACGGTGTCGATCAAGTCGGAGTGAGCGAACTGCGCAGCAGAGACGTTCACAGCGACACGAACCGATTTGGGCCATTCCATGGCGGTCTTACACGCACGGTTCAGGGCCCATGCGCCGATCTGGTTGATGAGGTCGGATTCCTCGGCAATCGGCACGAAAACGTCGGGGCTGATAAGTCCCCGCTCAGGATGTTCCCACCGCATCAGCGCTTCAAATGTAACCACCATATTATCTTCGGTACGAACGACCGGCTGATAATGAAGTTCGAGCAGATCGTTCGCCAGCGCTTCCCGCAAGCCTTCTTCAAGCAGGCTCCGCTCGGCCGCTTCGTCTTTCAGGTCGGCGGAATAAAAACGGAATTGCCCGCGCCCGCCGTTTTTGGCAGCGTAAAGCGCGAGGTCCGCATTGTGGATGAGATCGAGCTTCTCGATTCCGTCATACGGCGAGATTGCGACACCGACTGATGTGCCAATAGTCGCTCGCTTGTCGTCGATGGTGTATGGCTGCGACACGATCTGGATGATCTTGTTCGCCAATTCGCCAAGTTTTCCGCGGTCATCGACATCGGGCAGGATAATCTGGAATTCGTCACCGCCCAAGCGACCGATCTCACCCCGGTTACCGACCACGCGTTCGAGACGGCGGGCCACCTGACGAAGCAGCTCGTCACCTGCGGGGTGGCCAAGCGTATCATTGACGTGCTTGAACCGGTCGAGGTCGAGCATGATGAGCGTGCAGCTGCGTTTTGCGGATTTATAGGCCGCGAGAATGCTCTCGAGCTTTTTGTCCATTCGGTGGCGATTGGCAAGGCCGGTCAGCGAGTCATATTCGGCAAGTCGCGAGTCGACCAGTTTGCGCTCATATTCGACCGTGATATCCTTGGCGCTGCCACGATAACCCTGAAATTTGCCCGATTTGTCAAATTTGGGATGGCCGGAAATCGACCACCATGCCTGACGGCTTTCATCTTTTGTGCCGACAAGCGCAAAGCGAACGGTTTGGTCAACAATCTTATTGTGAGCGGTCAGCTGGAAATTCAGCGGTCGATCCGACCGTTCGCCCGGATTATCGGCGTCGGTTTCAAACAGTTTGATTAGCGGCTGGGACAGGAGCTCCTCAACCGGCCGCTTCAGCTTTTCAGCTGCATTTTCGGAAATGTAAATCAAGCGTGATTCTGCATCCGTCGCCCAAAGCCAACCAATTCCCGCCTGTTCGAAATCATCGAGCACTTCAAGACGACGGATATTATCGCCCGGCTTGATGACCGCTACCGACCCGGACGAACTGTCGGCCTTCGACATCCCGGGAAGGTTTTTAAACAGGTGCGTAACGGCCATCGTTGCTAACGCGCGCCAAAGAGCGAAAAGAGCGAGTTCCAGTTCATGGGAAATAGGAATTAAATCAATCTGGTTTACATATCGCTAACGATCAAATTGTGGCCGTCGATCTAACTGTCAAATCCAACGAACTGCGTTGCTTCCTGGACTGACTTGCGGACTGAAACCACGGCATTGGCGGGGAAGCTCTCATCCGGCCAGCCAAGCGCAATACTTTTCATGATAATCTGATCGTCGGCTATCCCTGCGTGCTCACGCACTACGGGAGATTGCATGATGCCCTGACTGTTTATCACTGCACCCAGCCCACGCGACCAAGCGGCATTGATGAGAGCAGTTGCTACGGCACCGCAATCAAAGGGCGTATCGTCGCTACCATCCAACACGCGGTCATAAGTCACAATTATACATACTGGCGCATCAAATTGTCTAAACCCGCGCAGCACCCAGTCCTGCCGCGCGTCCTTGTCATCCCGCTCGATCCCCATTGCGGAGAATAATTGTTTTGCAACGCCAACTTGCCGGTCCCGGTGCTGGCCTGCAAATGCTTGGCCAGTCCGGAACTCGCGCGATTGCTCCACGCCTGCCATCATCCGCTCGGTATTTCCTGCGCGAATGCGATTTAGCGGCTCGCCTGTGATAATATAGAAATTCCACGGCTGTGTGTTCATCGATGATGGCGCGCGCATCGCTAAGCCGAGAATTTCTTCGATCAGCGCTTTTGGAACCGGATCCGGCTTGTAGCCCCTTATGCTTCGGCGACCGAGAATAACGTCATCAAACTGCATTCTGTAATCCCTGTTGCTGGCTCGACTATGATTGGTAAAGATGCAGGAGATAATTGAACACCCACTTTGTAATGTGAGAAAAATGGTCGAGTGTATTTCCCACATAGGCGGCAATGACACAACGCAGCAACGTGTGTGATCACACCAACGCGATAATCAAAATGCGCTAAAATACCCATAATTTTGGTAGCGGAGGAGGGACTTGAACCCCCGACCCCAGGATTATGATTCCCGTGCTCTAACCAGCTGAGCTACTCCGCCACGGTGCCGAATTGCGGGACAACAGCCGCATAGCACGCGGCGCTATAGGCGGGGGGCTTTGGGGGGTCAAGGGCTGCAAAGCCGAAATCAACCGCGAAATTGCCATCTGCCGATATGCTCCCATGGACCGCCCCGATAATAATATGCTGCAAGGCCGGAAATAGCGAGCAGGCGGGGTTCGAAAGTGCCGGAAAGTTCGGCATGGAGTGCCTTGGCTACGGGCGGTTCAACTTTGTTCTGGACGGTGATATGCAGGCGCGGGCGAGCTTGGTCTTGAGGGATCAGCAGACCGCTAAAGTTATGCGCGAGTTTGTCGCGGAGGCTGAGCAGTTCGGGGCTGTCGATGCGATATGCGACGCCCCTGCCGAGCATCATGACGTCGCTGAGCCACGCTACTGGTGGAGGACACTCCGATGCCAGCAAGGCCAGTCGCGATTTGATTTCGGGCAGGTGGCCGGGCGGCAGGTGATGGAACAGAGTGATGTGCGCGTCGAGATGGTTGCGCTCTGGCGGAAAATGCTCGCGGCGCAGAGCGTTGGCCCAGGCTTGGTCGGCTTTGCTCATTTCGGCTGTGATGATGATCGGGGCAGACATTGGATTGGTCTAGCGCTAGCCAACTCACCTTACCATCACGCACTTTGTCATCCCCAACTTGATTGGGGATCCATGGTCTGAACTGTCGGCTCAAGCGGAACGGTCAGGCCATGGATTCCCGCGTTCGCGGGAATGACAAAGGAGGAGTTTGGAAACGAGGGTGCTTCGGCCACAAAAAAGCCGCCCGGTCTTTCGACGAGGCGGCTCTTTTAATTCTTTCAGCAAAAGACTTAAGCGTCGTCGCCTGCTTCCGCCGACAACCCACCGTCAGCTTCGGCAGCAGCCTTGGCCGCAGCTTGTTCTTCGCGGCGTTTTGCGTTCGCAGCGGCTTCGGCTTCGTCGGCAGCATCGCTAGCGACTTCGGCTTCGACCTGGGCTTCGATGGCTTCGGCAGCAATTTCGGCCTGTTCGGCTTCAAACATCTGGTCGAGGACATTGACGCCACTCTTCTGCAATTCGGCTTCGTCGTCCGAACGCGCTACGTTGTCTTCCACCATCACAGTGACTTCAGGATGAAGCACAACGCGGACGTTGAACACGCCGAGCGTCTTGATCGGACGTTCGAGCACGATCATGCTCTTCAGCACGCCAGCACCCTGTTCGTTCAATCCGTCGGTGATGTCGCGAACCGAAACCGAGCCATAAAGCTGGCCAGTTTGCGAGGCGGCACGGATCAGAACGATCTGCTTGCCTTCAACATTGGCCGAGGCTGCCGTTGCTTCGTCACGACGCGACGCGTTGTCACTTTCGATCTTCGAGCGGTTCGCTTCGAAAACCTTGCGGTTTGCGGCGTTGGCACGAAGTGCTTTTTTGTTGGGCAGCAGGAAGTTACGGGCATAGCCGTCCTTCACCATAACAACGTCGCCAATGGCGCCGAGTTTTTCGACCCGTTCGAGCAAAATGATTTCCATG
>JANPAM010000456.1:0-3873 GCA_031429915.1 Sphingomonadales bacterium
TCAGCGACATCCTGCGGCAACGCGAGCGGGTATGCGCTCGCGCCGCGTCGGTACCGCTGTCGTCACTTTCAATCTCGTCAGTTACAGCGGGCGAACTACATTACGGCGTCGCTAAGCGCCCACAGGCGACGGCGCTTGCCAGGCTCGTGCGAGAATTTCTTCGATACACTGATATTCTGCCATGGTCAGACGCAATCGCCCCTCATTACGGAACGCTGCGTGCGGCTTTGGAAGTTAAAGGCATCGGCATCGCGCCGCTCGACCTTATGATTGCTGCTCACGCACTGGCAGTTGATGCAACGCTCGTAAGTGCCGATCAGGCTCTTTTGCAGATCGACATTCTTAAGATCGAAGACTGGAACGCTTAATTAAAGGCGAAGCTTACTCCCCAGCCTTCTTAAACAGCGTATCCGCTGTCAACTCCGGCTTCGCGCCTTCTTCCTCCTCTTCGCCGTTTAGCGCGGCTTCGGCTTTGCGGGCGGCTTCGGTGCGTTCGGCGCGGAGTTCTTCGATCAGGGCTTCGCGGTCGGTGCCAAGGCGCAGGTCGTCTGCGGCGGTGTTGTCGATGCCTGCCTTCTTCGCGATGCGGGTCACGATGGCGTCGAGTTCTCGTTGCGAGCACAGGCCCAGAGTCACCGGGTCTTTCGCCTGAATTTCGGCGATGTTCCAGTGGCTGCGCTCGCGGATAGCGGCGATTGTGTTGCGTGTGGTGCCGATCAGTTTGCAGATCGCTCCGTCGGAAATTTCGGGGTGGTTGCGGTTTAGCCACGAGATGCCATCCGGCTTGTCCTGACGCTTCGATACCGGCGTATAGCGTGGGCCTTTGGTGCGGCGGACCTGGTCTGGGCCGAGGCTCATCTTAAGGACATAATCCTCGTCGGCCTGACCCTTTTCGATTTCTTCCATCGACAGCTCGCCAGCATGAACAGGGTCGCGCCCGGTATATTTGCTGCCGGTCATGTCATCAGCCATCGCCTGCACTTCAAGGATATGGATCGCGCAAAATTCGGCGATCTGAGCAAAGCCCAATGCAGTGTTATCAACCAGCCAGGCGGCGGTCGCGTGCGGCATCAATGGGGTGGCCATGTCTGAAACTCCAATAATAAGGGCCGCCCCTTTCGGAGCGGCCTGAAACTGTTGGGACAAGCTTTAGGCCAAGTTGGCGCGGTCGGCAAGCCGCAAAGATGCTTGCGCTTGAGCGGTCAGAAGTGCAACCCTCGCGGGGAAGGGGGAAGCGGTAATGAAGCGGTTTTTCAAGTGGCTTGCGGCCGTTGTTGTGGTGCTGGTCGCGGCTTTGTGCATCTGGGGCTACGCGCCCGATACCGATGCCGCCGCGATGAAGGCCAAATATGGCGGTGGTGCCTCACAGTTCGTCGAATTGCAGCCCGGGCTGAATGTTCATTACCGCGACGAAGGAAAACGCGACGGGCGAGTTGTCGTCCTAATCCACGGCTCGAATGCGTCGCTTCATACGTGGGAGCCCTGGATCGAACGGCTGGGTAAGGATTACCGTATTATCAGTCTCGATCTTCCCGGTCACGGTTTGACAGGCTCACATCCTGGCGGGATTTACGACTATCCGGTGTTTGTCGATGTGGTCGACAAATTGATGGCCAAGCTTGGCGTCGAAAAGGCGGTTATCGGCGGAAATTCGATGGGCGGCGGTACGGCGTGGATGTTTGCGCTTGCTCATCCCGAAAATACCGAAGCGGTGTTGCTGGTCGATGCGGCAGGCGCACCGGCCTGGCAGTCGAAGAAAACTCCGATCGGTTTTCGTGTGATGCGGATGCCAGTGGTCAAGGAACTTGCGAGGTTTATCGCACCCCGTTCGATGTTTGATTCAAGCCTTAAAACATCGATGAGCGTCCGGTCGAAAATCGACGACGCGTTGGTCGATCGTTATTGGGAACTCAACCGCTACCCCGGCAACCGCGAGGCGACGATGAAGCGCTTTTCGCTCCAGCACAACAACCACCCAGCGACCAAGGAAAAGCTGGCGGCAATCAAAGCGCCGGTGATGATCATGTGGGGCGAGGAAGATAATCTGATCCCCGTCGCTTCGGCCAAATGGTTTGCCGATGCAATTCCGGGGGCCAGAATGGTGGTATACCCCAAGGTCGGTCATATTCCGATGGAGGAAGTGCCGGAGAAGAGCGCGGCGGATGTGAAGGCTTGGCTGGATACGCTCCCCGCCGAGCGAGAGCCTTAAACCTCCAGCACGATCTTCCCGACATGATCGCCGCTTTCCATATGTGCGTGCGCGGCAGCGGCTTGGGTTAGCGGGAAGCTTTTGTCCATTTGCGGGCGAAGGCCGCCGTCGGCGACCACCGACCAGACGGTGGAATAGATTTCCTGTGCGAGCAATGCTTTGAACTCAGTCGACCGAGGCCGCAGTGTTGAACCGGTCAGCGTCAGGCGGCGGCTCATGATATAGGCCATGTTGATTTCCGCAACCATGCCGCCTTGCACAGCGATGGTGACGTGCCGGCCGTCTTCGCGCAGACATTGCAAATTGCGCGAAACATAGCTGCCCGCGACCATGTCGAGAACGATATGGACGCCCTGCCCGTCAGTAATTGCCTTCACTTCCTCGACAAAATCTGCGGTCGCGTAGTTGATCGCATGGTCCGCGCCCAAGGCCATTGCCGCTGTGCATTTGTCATCCGACCCACAGGTAACGATCACTATCAGCCCGAACAATTTGCCAAGCTTGATTGCCATGCTGCCGATACCGCTGGTGCCGCCGTGGACGAGGATGCTCTCGCCTTCGCACGCATAAGCCCGTTCGAAAACATTGTGCCAGACGGTGAACAATGTTTCGGGGAGTGCCGCCGCTTCGGCCATGCTCAGAGCGGCTGGCACGGGCAGGCAATGCTCGAACCGCGCAACGCAATATTCGGCATAGCCGCCGCCCGAAACCAAAGCGCAATACCGACCGCCCATTTCGCCCGCATTGATGCCTTCGCCGACCGCAACGACTACGCCGGATATTTCAAGCCCCGGAATGTCGCTCGCGCCGGGTGGTGGTGGATAAAGACCTTTGCGCTGGATGACGTCAGGGCGGTTCACGCCCGCTGCTGCAACTTTAAGCAGCACCTCGCCTGCGGCTGGCACCGGCACGGGTCGCTGGCACGGCACCAACACCTCAGGTCCGCCGGCCGTGCTGATTTCAATCGCGGTCATCATATCCGGTAAATCGGCCATCTGCCCGCGTCCCCTGTTAAGCATTTACCGTCTAGGACGGTTCCATATTGACAGCAAGCGTAGTGGTGTCAAAACATGCCCCATGGATAGCGACGAAAATCTGCCGCTGCGCCGCGACGATCCGCTGGCCAATCTGGTCCGGCAGGATCTCGACCCTTTGTCGGTTGCCGAACTTGAAGCACGGATTGCGGCGTTGAAATCCGAAATCACCCGGTGCGAGGGCAAAATCGCTTTTGCCAGCCGCCATCGCAGCGTCGCCGACGCGCTATTCAAGACGTGACCGTCCGCCAAACTTTAACAATATCTGCGCTACATCTATTATCTGTTCCGTGCCGGTTGAAAGCACAAAAGCAGACGCCGATATAATGATTAAGCCAAACAGCGATCCAGTTTAAGGAAAAGAATATGCCATCATTTGCGGAATCGCTGGAAGCAACGCTTCACAATGCGCTGAAACATGCAGGCGACCGGGCGCATGAATATGCGACGCTCGAACATTTGCTGCTTGCTTTGATCGACGACGCCGATGCGGCCAAGGTCATGCAGGCATGCGGTGTCGATTTGGGCGAACTGTCCGATATCGTCATCACCTACCTCGACAGCGAGCTCGAAAGCCTGAAAGTCGACGGCAAGGTTGACCCGTCGCCCACCAGCGGGTTTCAGCGGGTG
>JANPAM010000457.1:0-4886 GCA_031429915.1 Sphingomonadales bacterium
TGATGGAGCCGATCGACATGGGGCCACTAAAGGCGCGCGGGGCGCAGAATGATATCGAGGCTTTGCGGATAGAGATATTCGACCGGGTGAATGCGCTGGGTATCGGCGCGCAGGGCTTGGGCGGGCTTTCGACCATTCTCGATGTAAAGATCATCGACGCGCCCTGCCATGCGGCTGGCAAGCCGGTTGCAATGATCCCGAATTGCGCCGCGACGAGGCACGCGCATTTCACGCTCGACGGTTCGGGACCGGTGTATTTGCCAGCGCCAAACCTCGACGAATGGCCCGATGTGAACTGGCAACCCGACGCAGCGGCGAAGCGCGTGTATCTCGACTCGCTGACGCCAGCCGTGGTGCAAGGCTGGAAACAGGGCGACCGTTTGCTGCTGAACGGCAAGATGCTCACCGGCAGGGATGCGGCGCACAAACGCATCGCCGACATGCTGGCCAAGGGCGAGGAACTGCCCGTCAGCTTCAAGGGGCGGATGATTTATTATGTCGGCCCGGTCGACCCCGTCGGCGAAGAAGTTGTCGGCCCAGCCGGACCCACGACCGCGACCAGAATGGACAAGTTCATGGACATGATGCTTGCACAGGGTTTGCTTGCCTGTGTCGGCAAAGCCGAACGCGGTCCCGCCGCAACCCAAAGCATCGCCAAGCACAAGAGCGCCTATCTGATGGCTGTCGGCGGTGCCGCCTATCTGGTGGCGCGGGCAATCAAGGGCAGCAAGGTCGTGGGCTTTGCAGACCTTGGCATGGAAGCAATCTACGAGTTCGAAGTGCAGGATTTCCCGGTGACGGTGGCGGTTGATAGCGACGGGGCCAACGTGCATCAGTTGGCACCGGCGTTATGGCAGAAGCGGATTAAGGATGAGGGGTTGTTGGAGCCGCTAAACGGCTAATATCAATCATTATGGCTCCGCTATATTAAACGCTCCCGGCATTGGGTCGAGTGCTGCTTGCAACGCTTCCACAGCCACGCGGTCACCTTCGATCTTCAGGCCTGCCGCTTCGAGCTGTGCCAGTGGCATTTTCAGGAACAGCATTGCTAGGAATAATTGGCGGGGGGCGGTCACCGTTGCGGCTGGGGTCGCGTGGCCAGCGCCCATTTCACTGACCATCACGGCGTTGCCGACCGAGATTTTGGCCTTCTCGGCGCGGTCGGAGAAGACGAAGTTTAGTGCCAGCGATTTCGTTCCAATCACTGGGGGATCAAGCCGCGTCGCGACCGAATCGAGTAACAACGCTGTCGGAATCGCACTAATCGTATCGACGCTCTGGGTACTCGCGCCCGGCTTCACGCCCATTCGTAAATCGCGCGCTGCCGAGAGGTACATATTGCGCCACGTCGATGCCTCGGCCTGATAGCCAAGCTGCTCATAGCTATCGGCCAAGGCCGCGCGCCCCGCCTTGTTTGCAGGGTCGGCAAAGACCAGTTGGTTCAGAATATCCGCCGACCAGCGGTAATCGCCATCGGCCATTGCTTTCTTGGCAACGACCAACACCTTCGCGGCCCCGCCCATCGCTGCCACATATTTTTTTGCACGAGCTTCGGGCGGCCACGGGTTGAGATTAGCCGGAACCGCATCGTACCAGCCCAGATAGCGCTGATAGACCGCTTTCGAATTATGGCTGTAAGTGCCGTAATAGCCCTTGTTAAACCACTGGCCGGAGATCGCGGGCGGCGGTTTGATCGCTTCGGCAATTTCAGCCTGAGTCATACCCTTGTTCATCATCCGCACGCTTTGATCGTGGAGATATTTGTAATTGTCGCGTTGTGCGCCGAGAAATGAACGCACCTCATCCTTCCCAAAACGCGGCCAGCAATGGCTTGCGGCAAAACTCTCTGTTCGATCGCCGTAAAGTGCAATCGCCTCGGTCAGATAGCCAGCCCAAGCGTGAGCATCGCGCACCTTCGCGCCGCGCGGTGTGAGGATGTTGTGGAGCGAGCAAGTCGCTAGTTCGCCGACCAGTAACGTCTTCGCCTCGGCAAACATCACGTTCATTTCGGCTGGCGCTTCGGTTTCAGGCACCATCTGGAATTCCAGCGCGACGCCGTCAATAACATGCTTTTCGCCGGTCTTGTGAATGGTCATCGTCGGCGCGATTAGCGTAACTTCGCCTGCCGGAAGTGCGCTGCCGATACCGCTTCCCATTTGCCCCATTGGTCCGGGGGTTATCGAGCCGCCGAACTGGTAATTCACCCGCCGTCCCATCGCGGGGCCAGCCATTACGCTTTCCGAGCTTGTTTCCTCGATGAACTTGTCGGGCGCGATAATGGCGACCTTGCCTGCCTTCACATCGTCCTGCGACACCACACCGCGAATGCCGCCATAATGGTCGCCGTGGCTGTGCGTGTAGATCACCGCCGTCACCGGACGAGCGCCAAGCTTCGCGTTCACCAATTCCATTGCCGCCGCCGCCGTTTCGCGGTTGGTCAGCGGATCGACCAAGATCCAGCCGGTCGCGCCTTTGATGACCGTCATGTTCGAGATATCGAAGCCACGCACTTGCCACATGCCGTCGGCCAGCGCGAACAGCCCGTGTTTGCGCAGGATCGATTGATGCCGCCAAAGGCTCGGGTTCACGGTGTCGGGGGCCTTACCATCCATCCACGCATAAGCGTCGAGGTTCCACACCGGCCTGCCGTCCTTGGCCTTGATGAGCGGATCAGCGCGAGTGCCGAGGAAACCGCGACTGGCGAATTCGGCATCGCGGCCATCTTCGGTCGGGAGCGCGGTGGCCTCAGCGCGTTGGGCGGCTATTGTGGCGGGGGAAGCTGGCTTGGGGGCCATATCTTGCGCCATCGCCGCAGATGCGCTTACACCTGCCAAAAGCGTGAGTGCCAGATACCGCATATTGTCTCTCCCATTATATTATGGGCAAAGACTGCTCGGCTCTGGGCATTTTGTAAATCAACTATTTGGCAATTATGCCGCGCTGGACAGGGCCAGTCCGAATGGCACGATTTTGTTGTCTACGTCATGCCCGATATCGGCTTGCCCCAGATATTCGATCCCGCTTTTCCGGCACCAGCGTTTGGCAATGCTCTCGGCACTTTCGCCGAACGGGCGGTCATTGTCGGGAACGTCGCTGACTCGGCCAAGGCGAAGCCCCGCCAGCCCCGCGTCCCTCAAATGGCTAGTGACGTGGAAGAACAAGCGGTCGAAGCCGTAGAGATATTCGCAGACTTCCTCGACCATCAGCACATGGCCTTTCAGGTCGGGCATCAACGGCGTCCCGACCATCATCGCCAATGTCATCAGATTGAACGCGGCGTAGCGTTCGCCAGCCTGAATATGCGGTTCGAGCGATTGTGGGTTGGAATGGACGATCCAGTCGAGCGCACGCCTCACCGCTGCCTCGCCGCCTTGACGCCTTATGTCTGCTGGCATTGGGCCGTGCACGACGCGGCCAATGCCGTGGCGATAAAGGCATCCGAGCAAATTCCCGGCGTCGCTGTAGCCCATGAAGAGTTTGTCATGCGCCGCTGCCTTCAACTTGGGAACAGCATCCTCTGCAATTCGGCACGCGCCATAGCCACCGCGCACGAACCATATGGCGTCGAAGGCAGGATCGTTGGCGAGGTCGACAAAGGCTTCCAGCCGCTCTGTGTCGACTCCGGCGAAATGCCCTGCTTCGGCAAAACACTGGTCGTGAAAGACGAGTTCAGCGGTGGGGTGCGTGGTTGCGGTGAGCGCGGAAACGCGAGCGGCATCTTCGCGGGAAAACGGCGTTGAGGGCGCGCAGATACCAATTTTCATTAAACCCTCCATCCAACACCGTAGCCCTGAGCCGTCAGCGCGCAAGCGCTGGCGAAAGTCGAAGGGCGCCTCTCCGCAAAGCACCGCGCCAAACCGATAAGCGCCCTTCGACGGGCGCAGCCGCTGTGCGACTGCTGCTCAGGGCTACGGTTTCTAATTCGTCGCCATTGCCAAAACTCGCGCTACCCAATAACCGCCACTCATGCACAAAAACAAATCCTATTTCTTCTGCGGCATTGGCGGGTCGGGCATGTTGCCGCTGGCCAACATCGTCCGCGATGCGGGCGGGACAGTCGCTGGCTCCGACCGAGCGCTCGACCAAGGGCGGTTGGGTCCGAAATTCGAATGGTTGCAAAGCCTCGGCATCGACCTGTTTGCGCAAGACGGCAGCGGCCTTGTCAGCGGCGACCAGATCCTGATTGCCTCTGCCGCCATTGAGGATAGCGTGCCCGATATCGCCAAAGCCAATGCTTTGGGCTGCCAGCGAATGACCCGCGCCGAATTGCTGGCCGAACTGTTCAACGCCGCGCCGCGAAGCGTTGCTGTCGGCGGGACCAGCGGCAAATCGACCGTTACCGGCATGATCGGCTGGATATTGACCGAGGCGGGGATGGACCCGACGATCATGAACGGCGCGGTCATGAAGAATTTTGTCGCCGACGACGCGCCGTTCACCAGCGCAAGGGTGGGGCAGGGGGAGGTGTTCGTTTCGGAGGTCGACGAAAGCGACGGCTCGATTGCCTTGTTCACGCCGGAAGTCGCGGTGCTTAACAATGTCAGCCTCGACCATAAAAGCCTCGAAGAATTGCGGCAGTTGTTCGGCGATTTTGCCAAAGGCGCAAAATGCTACGTGTGGAACGCCGATGACGCGGAGACCGTCGCGCTTATCGAGCCGATGGGGCTGGCGGGAGCCATCAGCTTCGGCTTCACACCCAAAGCTGACATCCGCGCTGCCGACATCACCGATCTTCCGCTGGGCAGCCGCTTCACGCTCCACGCACAGGGCGAAACCCACCAAGTCGAGCTAATCGTCCCCGGCCGCCACAATATCGCCAATGCCCTTGCCGCGATTGCCGCCGCGACCGCGCTTGGCGTGTCGGTCGCGCAGGCGGTCAAGGGTGT
>JANPAM010000458.1:0-7102 GCA_031429915.1 Sphingomonadales bacterium
GGACATTTCGGTCGCGTAACCGCCAGCGCCCTCGCCTTCGATGCCAGCAACATTTTCAACGAAAATAGCTTTTGCGCCAAGCGACTCAATCTGCTCTTTTGTCGCCGAACGGACGTCGGTTGCGGAAACCTGAGCACCCAAACGCCGCGCTGTTGCAATCGCCTGAAGACCGGCAACACCGACCCCCATGATGAACACACGCGCTGCAGAAACCGTGCCCGCCGCGGTCATCATCATCGGAAACGCACGGCCATACGTGCCACCCGCGTCAATCACTGCCTTATAGCCCGACAGGTTCGACTGCGACGACAATATGTCCATCGACTGCGCCCGCGTAATACGCGGCATGAACTCCATCGCCAGCGCCTCGACGCCAGCCTTGGCGTAATCATCAATCCGCGCGCGCTGGCCAAACGGATCAAGCGCCGCAACCACCCATGCGCCTTTGGCGGCACTGGCAATCGCCTTCACATCAGGCCCCTGCACGCTGAGTACGATATGCGCGTCCTTGACCGTCGCATCAGCCGAACCCACGGTCGCACCAGCTGCCGCATATTCCGCGTCGCTCACCGAAGCCGAAAGCCCTGCTCCCGCTTCAACCGCAACCTCAGCACCAAGCCCGATAAACTTCTTCACCGTTTCGGCGGACGCAGCAACGCGGGTTTCCCCAGCGGCGGTTTCTTTCAATACGGCGATTTTTACCACGTCAGGCGGCGCGACTGGCGATGATAGCTACGACTATAACGGTGGTGATCACCGACGCTATCGTTCCCCACTTCAATAACGACATGAACAATGAATAGGTTTCGGTTGCCTGTTGCATATCTTGTTGATCAGCCAATTCTGCCTCCATTTGCAATTTAAACTCGCAAAAGCCTTAACCGGTGAATTTCTATTGCTCAAGCCGTAGCTCACAAGAAAAGTTCACCCGTGCTTAATCGGCTCTTTACCCCTTTGCGTTACCACAAGTTTCTTCAAGCCTGCGATGGATATTGAATGGAAGAACGTGCGACCCGATTATTGATGCTCGTCGATGACGAACCGGCGCAGTGCCGGTTGGTGTCGGCTATCGCCTCGCGCGCCGGTTGGCGGACGGTTTTCGCGCGTGATGCCGAGACCGCAATTGCCATGCTCGGCACTCAGGACGGCATGATGCTGGACGCTATTTTGCTCGATCAGTGGGTTCCGGGTTCTGATTCAGCTTCGTTGATATTGGAATTAAAGGCCCGCCGCCCCGCTCTGCCGATATTGTTGATGACCGCCATCGGTTCGAACGAAAGCGCAATTGAGGCGATGCGTGCCGGGGCTTCGGATTACATCATCAAACCAGTTGCCGCCGAACGCTTGATCGCAGCACTCACGATGGCCGCCGACAAGAGCAAGGATTTCGGCGAACTGCACCCGATGACCGAGAAGATAACGCAGACGCTGGCGTTCGAGGAAATCATCGGCTCAGCCCCGGCTTTCCGCAACGCTCTAGCCATCGCGGCGAAGGCCGCGCGAAGCCGAGCGCCGGTATTTATCGAAGGCGAACCCGGAGTTGGCAAGGAAGTCGTTGCCGACGCAATTCACGCCGCCTCCCCGCGCAGCAAACAGCCGTTCCTTAAAGTGAACTGCGGCGCGATTGCGCCAAACCTGCTCGATTCAGTATTGTTCGGGCACGAGAAAGACGCCTTTGCCGGGGCGTTCGACCGGCGCGTCGGAATCTTGCAACAGGCGGAGGGTGGGACGGTTTTCCTCGACGAGGTCGACCATTTGCCGCCCGAAACGCAGGTCCGAATGGTTCGCCTGCTTACGCAGAACGAAATCCAGCCACTCGGCGCAGCGCATAGTTACCGGATCGATGTCCGGTTGCTCTCAGCGTGCAACTCCAAGCTGGTCGAAAAACTCGCCAGCGGTGATTTCCGCGAAGATCTGTATTACCGCCTAAACGTCGTGCAACTGACCATTCCCCCCTTGCGCGAACGAACCAGCGACATTCCCGCCTTGGCCCGCCATTTCCTTGGCCGTATGGCCAGTCAGCCTGGATTGCGCAGTCTTGGCATCACTGACGAAGCCTTGACCATGCTGCGAGGCTATGTCTGGCCCGGCAACGTCCGTCAGTTGCAGAGTGCCATATTTCGCGCCGCAGTTTTGTGCGACCGCGATGCACTTACTCCCGACGAATTTCCGCAGATTGCCGCCTCCGTAGGCGTGCCGCTCAACGGCGGCTCACTTGGCGCTGGCAGCAACGACGGTATCGGCGTCACGCTCTACGAAGACGACGGCAATATGCGGCCACTCGAAGAAATCGAAGCCGACGTTATCCGGCTCGCTATCGGCCATTACCGTGGCCGGATGACCGAAGTGGCGCGACGGTTGGGTATCGGACGGTCGACGCTTTACCGCAAGCTGTCCGATCTGGGGATCAGCGAGGTCGCCTAAAACTTCGGGCTAAATTTTGCCGAAAATCGTCGTTGTCACCCAATATCCGGAAACCGATGCCGACCCGGTCAAAAAGGTTCCCCACATGATGTCGAGTACGGTGACTTTCGTACTCCACACCTTCATTGTTGCGTGGTTGGTTAGGTCGTAAGTCATATAACAAAAGAACCCGAGCAACGCGCCCCACAGCAAAGCCGTTTGCCATTTGCCAGAGTTTAGCGCGGGACCGACCGCAAATATCATCATGCCGAGAATGTAGAGCACATAGAAGATGATGGCCGGCCCCATTCGAAAGCCGCCCTTCATCATCAGCTCGCCTATTTCAGGCTGGTAAAGCCGCGTGTACATTGTTCGCAACCAGATGCTGTCGATCAACGCGAAGGCGACGCCCGTGGCGATATAGCCGACGATATATTTTCCCAACATACAGAAGCTCCATCCAATCTGGTTGAAGCATTCAGCATTATGGCCGAACGGTCAATGCAGCCTAACGCCTGTAATCAGGCGCGTGCAGTTAGAGCCGCATCGCGCAGACCGCGCCAGACCTGAACCGCCTGAACAGTTTCAGGGACGTCATGAACGCGTAAAACATGTGCGCCTTGCTCGACAGCCCTCATCGCGAGGAAGACCGAGCCACCCAGCCGTGCTTCAACAGGTGCTTCGTTGGATAATGCACCAATCATCCGCTTACGGCTCGCGCCAAACAGTATCGCGCAGCCGAGGCCGTGATAGATGGACAGATTGTTGATGATCGAAAGGTTTTCAGCGAGTGATTTGCCGAAGCCTATGCCGGGATCGACCAGGATTTTCTCGCGAGGAATGCCTGCTGCTTCAACCGCGTCGACACGCGCTTCAAGCCAGTCGAACACATCAGTCACCACATCGCCGTAATCACCGCCCTTGTGCGGGTCGCTCGATTGGCTCGGCGCGTGCATCAGCACCACCGGAACTCCTTTGGCTTTGGCAACTTCCACCGCGCGGTCGTCATAAAGCAAAGCAGAAACGTCGTTTATCATCCCCACGCCAGCCGCAATCGCCGCCTCCATTACTGCGGCCTTGCGCGTGTCGATTGAAACCGCTGTGCCAGCCGAAGCCAGTCGCTGAATTAAAGGTTCGACACGTTTGATTTCGTCGCCTTCCCAGACGAGCGGTGCACCGGGTTTTGTACTTTCGCCGCCAACGTCGATGATCGCCGCCCCGGCGCTCGACATCGCAATCGCTGCCGAAGCAGCCGCCTCAATATCGGCATTTTTGCCACCGTCGGAAAAGCTGTCAGGCGTCATGTTAATGATACCCATGACCTGAGGCTGGTCGAGCCTGATGGTTCGTTCGCCCATCATCAACGGCGCGCGGGGGTTGGTCATTCTGTCATAGAGCAGATTGCACCGGGACTGTTTGTCGGTTGGCAAACCAGCAACGAATGCATCCCATCCGCGCATATTGACCAGCTCGCGCGTTGTCGCAGCACCGGTTTTGTCAATCACCTCGATCTGCGTGAACCACAGCATCCCGCCTGCGAGACGCGCGCTGGCACCGTCATGCTGTTGCGGGCTTTCGATGAAGCCGGTTGGCCTTAGATAGATGTCCATTATGGCTCGGTAGCGAGCAAATATGTCTGGCGAAGGTCGTCGATTGGCTTCATCGCGCCGTCGGCTGCGATATAGTGCCAATAGGTCCAGCCATTGCAGCTGGGCGCATCCTGAATAACAGAACCGACTTTGTGGATGGAGCCGTTATGCACTCCGCAGAGTAATGACCCATCCGCGCGAACCTCGGCCTCGAACTGGCGCTTGCGGTCATAAAGCTTTGTGCCAGGTGACAGATAGCCCACCTCGACCAGCTGCCCAAACGCCACCTTTGGAGCGGACTTCGGTGACTGCATCGTTTTCAAAGCGCTTTCATCGAGCGGCAATGCAGCCGCAATGCGCTCCTCGGCGACTTCACAATACAATGCCTCGCGCTCGCAACCGATCCAGTCACGCCCCAAACGCCGCGCCACCGCACCCGTCGTCCCAGTTCCGAAAAACGGATCCAGCACGACATCACCGGGCTTCGTGCAGGCAAGCAGTATCCGGTAAAGCAACGCCTCGGGCTTTTGCGTCGGGTGCGCCTTCGTGCCATTGCGCTTCAGCCGTTCTTGCCCACCGCAGATCGGGATCAGCCAATCGGACCGCATCTGAAGTTCGTCGTTCAGTGTCTTCATCGCGCGGTAGTTGAATGTGTATTTCGATTTCTCGCTCTTCGACGCCCAGATCAGTGTTTCATGCGCGTTGGTAAAGCGAGTGCCCTTGAAATTGGGCATCGGGTTCGATTTGCGCCAGACGATGTCGTTCAATATCCAGTAGCCAGCATCCTGCACCGCAGTGCCGACGCGGAAGATATTGTGATAGCTGCCGATGACCCACAGCGAGCCGTTGGGCTTCAAAATGCGGCGCGCCTCGGCCAGCCATCGCCTCGTAAACTCATCATAAATCGCGAAGCTGTCAAACTTGTCCCAATCATCGTTGACCGCGTCGACCTTGCTATTGTCAGGCCGAAGCAAATCACCACCGAGTTGCAGATTATAGGGCGGGTCAGCGAATACCATGTCGATGCACGCATCGGGCAGCGACCGCATCGCCTCGATGCAGTCCATCCGCAATATCTGGTTCAGCGGCAGATCGACCGGCGCCACAATCGGTTTGGCGGTCGCCGGTTTGATCTTTTCTAATACGCCCATATTGCCCGCTCCCGAACCCCTGAAGACCCCGCGATGAGTCCGATCATGGTTAACGTCAAGGCCGTTAACCTGCACGAAAGCTCGAAAGATATGGTTAACGCCGCATCATATGGACGGAACGAAACGAGTCTGACACAAGATATAGAGTCTGCCGATTCCGGTGAGACTCAACCGGTAGTGTTGTTGCCGAAAGGACTCACTGGCGAAAATTTTACGTTCAGTTACACCAATATCATCTGCGCAACCGGCGAGAAAGATTTTCGATGAAATGGTGTTGGCCCCAACTCGCGTAATGCAGCCATGTGGACCGCCGCGCCGTAGCCCTTATTCGACGCCCAGCCATAGCCCGGATAATCGGCGTCGGCAGCGATCATCATTCGGTCTCGGTGCTCTTTGGCGATGATACTGGCGGCAGAAATACAGGGGTGGATTGCATCGCCACCAATGATCGCCTCGGCATGGTAACTCCAGCGCGGCAGTCGGTTGCCATCGACCATCACCTTGCTTGGGTCGATGGACAGCGACTGGACCGCTCGAGTCATCGCCAGCATCGTAGCCTGCAATATGTTGATCGCGTCGATTTCCTCGACCGTCGCAAGGCCAATGGCCCAGCGGCACTTGGCTTTGATCTGTACTTCAAGCTCTGCGCGGCGTTTGGCGCTCAATTTCTTGCTGTCGTCCAATCCGACAATGCCATCCGGACAAAGCACCACCGCCGCCGCCACCACAGGGCCCGCCAGCGGCCCGCGGCCCGCCTCGTCAACGCCTACGATCATTCGCGGAAATCCAGCACATTCTGATGGCCCAGTGGACCATGCCCAGCGCCAAATCCGGGGGCTTCGAGTATTGCAATACGTGTAAATGAAACCGCACGATCAAACGCATCGGCAAGTTGCATCCCCTGTCCCAGACCACAGGCAAAGGCGCTGGCAAGCGTGCAGCCAGTGCCGTGCGTATCATCGGTTTCAAAGCGCTTGCCTTGCAATTCCTTCACCAGCCCCTGTGACGAAATCAGCCGGTCGACGATCAAGTCGCCCTCCGCGTGCCCGCCCTTAACTAGCACATGGCAACCGTATTGAAGAATAGCGTCTACACCACCCAACGCTTCGAGTTCGGGCAGGTTTGGAGTGACAACAGAAGCCACCGCCATCAGCTTTTCAAATGCCCTGATTGTTTCAGGATCAGCCAAAATCGATCCGCTTGTAGCGACCATCACGGGGTCGAATATAATCGGAACGGTAAGCCGCGTCAGATACTCGGCCACCGCATCAGCCGTCTTGGCGCTTCCGATCATTCCGATCTTGATTGCATCCACGCCGATGTCACTGATGACGCTCTCCATTTGGGCAATCACCATTTCTGTCGGCACTGGGTGCACTGCCTGCACGCCAAGCGTGTTCTGGGCAGTAATTGCGGTCACAGCGGTCATCGCATAGCCACCAAGCATCGTCACTGTTTTGATATCCGCCTGAATACCGGCTCCGCCGCCGCTATCGGATCCGGCGATAATGAGTATCCGCGCTGGCTTTCCCTCGTCCATCAGGAAGCAGCGACCCTTACCGCATCACAAATCGAATCTACCAGTCGCTCAACCTTTGCCGCATCGTCGCCCTCAGCCATTACGCGGATAACCGGTTCGGTCCCTGATGGCCGGATGACCAATCGTCCGTTACCAGCGAGTTCGGCTTCTGCCACTGCAATGACCGCCTGCACATTGGCGTCGTCCAGCGGCTTGCCGCCAGAGAACCGCACATTCTTCAAAAGCTGTGGCACCGGGTCGAACAAGTGCAAAACCTCGCTTGCTGGTTTGCCCGTTTCGACCAGTTGCGCGAGAACCAGCAAAGCAGCAATCGTGCCGTCTCCCGTTGTTGCATGATCCAGCAGTATCATATGCCCCGACCGCTACGTGCTTGAGGAAATGCGGAAACACGGCATTAACGTCGGCGGCGAGCAGTCGGG
>JANPAM010000459.1:0-3764 GCA_031429915.1 Sphingomonadales bacterium
GCACGAAGTCGTCAAACTTACCAGCATGCGCAAAACGATTGCGCGCCGCTTGACCGAGAGCAAGCAACAGGTGCCGCATATCTACCTGACCGTCGATATCCGCCTCGATGCGCTGCTGAAACTGCGCGGCGAATTGAATGCGTCGCTGGAAGGGCGCGGGGTCAAGCTGTCCGTCAACGATATGCTGATCAAAGCGCTCGGCGTTGCGTTGCGCGAAGTGCCGGCGTGCAATGTCAGCTTTGCAGGCGACACGATGCTGCAATACAGCCGCAGCGACATCAGCGTCGCGGTGAGTATTCCGAACGGCCTGATCACCCCGATCATCACCGATGCGGGCAACAAAAGCATCTCGGCGATCTCCACCGAAATGGCGATTCTGGCGGCCAAAGCCAAAGACGGCAAGCTGCAACCGCATGAATTCCAAGGCGGCACCGCGTCAATCAGCAACATGGGCATGATGGGCATCAAACAATTCGACGCCGTCATCAACCCGCCGCAGGGCATGATCCTGGCGATCGGGGCAGGTGAAAAGCGGCCCTATGTGGTCGACGATGCGCTGGCGATTGCGACGGTGATGTCTGCCACGGGTTCATTCGACCACCGGGCAATCGACGGAGCGGACGGCGCGATGCTGATGACGGTGTTCAAGGAACTGGTGGAGAAGCCTTTGGGGTTGGTGGCTTAGGCCCGGTCAAGCATTGAGCATGGCAGACCCCTCACCAACGTCGCCTAAGCAGCAAGCTGCTAAGGCTTTGGTTTCCTCTCCCTCAAGGGGAGAGGATGGTGTTTTGCGGCCATCGAAGCGCGGATATTACAGGTCGACTTTAGGCCGTGCGAAACGGCTGCGTCGAGAAATGACTCCTCAGGAAAAGCTGCTCTGGCGATACCTGCGTGACCGACGGCTTGGTGGATTCAAGTTTCGCGATCAACAACCGCTGGGGCCTTATGTCGGTGACTTTGTCTGCCAAAAACACAAGCTGATAGTTGAAGCAGATGGCTCGCATCATGCTGAAAGCGCTCACGACGCAAGGCGCGATGCGTTCCTGATAAGCAAAGGCTATCGAACTCTGCGTTTCTGGAATAACGAAATAGCCAGAAACCTGCCAAATGTTCTCGAAACAATCTTGGCCGCACTGACCTCCTCTCCCCTTGAGGGAGAGGAAACCAAAGCCTTAGCGATTTATCGCTTAGGCGACGTTGGTGAGGGGTCGCGACGTCAAATTCCCCTCACCCAGATTCGAGTAAGCAGCAAGCTGCTAACTCTGCGCAACCCTCTCCCTCGAGTCGAAGACGGCGCAAGCGCCAACGGGAGAGGGGCTTAGTTCAATGCCCTTTCGGCATCTCCATAATTTCAGTCAAAACCCCACCCATATCCTTAGGATGCACAAAGAATATCAACGTCCCGTGCGCGCCAATCCGTGGCTCACCCAACACGCGTTTGCCCATCGCTTCAAACTCGGCCTTGGCTGCGTGGATGTCGGGCACTTCGTAACAGACATGATGCTGGCCGCCCGCGGGGTTCTTCTGAAGGAAGGCCGCGATCGAGGCGTTGCCCGGCAGCGGCTCGATCAGTTCGATCTGCGTTCCATCCATCGAGCCGCCGGTGGTGGGCGTATCGACAAAGCAGACCTTCACCCCCTGATCGGGCAAGTCGAACGGCTCATGGATTTTCGTTGCGCCCATCACATCGCGGTAAAAGGTGATGCTGTCCGTGATCGAAGGCGTCGCGACGCCGATATGGTTGAGACGGCCTAGTTTCATTTGGATTCCGCCTTGCATGGAAAAGCTTTGTGAAGTCCTTCGAATACCAAGAAAGCGCCGATGCCTGATTTGCGCGGAGGTTTTTCTTTCAAAACTGCAACAACAGCATCAGTTAGCTGGGCGTTGAAAATTCCTTCTGGAAGGCAGAAGGCTCGCTTTGAATTCTTGCTAACGCCTGTCCAAGCATCATGACCGTCCACAACACCTAAAACGTAGTTTTGGCAAAGCGCCCGAGCCAGCTTAGCGGCGTCCCCCCCGGCTACTTGTGGCGTGCAAAATAACCGGAGCTGGTCCTCGGAAACGTAGTGTCGCTGTGGAGGATTATCAGCAGCAGTAAGACCGCTTGCCAGGAGAACTACTGACAACAAGCCGCCTTTAACCAACGAAGTGTTCATGGCTGTTATCCTCACAACGGAATATTATCATGCTTCTTCCAAGGGTTTTCCAACGCCTTGTTCCGCAATTTCCGCAAGCCCAATGCGATCCGCTTCCGCGTCGAATGCGGGTAGATTACCTCGTCGATAAAGCCCTTGCTCGCGGCGACGAAGGGGTTGGCGAAGCGGTCTTCGTACTCCTTCGTTTTCTCAGCGATTTCCTCTGGCCCCAGCCCGCGGAAGATGATTTCCACCGCGCCCTTCGCGCCCATCACCGCGATTTCGGCGGTGGGCCAGGCGTAGTTGAGGTCGCCGCGCAGATGCTTTGACGCCATCACGTCATAGGCGCCGCCGTAAGCCTTACGCGTGATGACGGTGATCTTGGGCACGGTCGCCTCGGCATAGGCGAACAGCAATTTAGCGCCGTGCTTGATGATGCCGTTATGCTCTTGCCCCACCCCCGGCAGGAAGCCCGGCACATCGACGAAGGTCAGGATCGGAATTTCGAACGCATCGCAGAACCGCACAAACCGCGCCGCCTTCTTCGAAGAGTTGATATCGAGACAACCCGCCAACACCATCGGCTGATTAGCGACTACGCCCACCGTACGCCCCTCAATCCGGCCAAAACCGACAATGATGTTCCCGGCATGAGTTGGCTGAACCTCGAAGAAATCACCCTCGTCGACCGTCTTGCGGATAACTTCGTGCATATCATAAGGCTGGTTGGCATTTGCCGGGATCAGCGTGTCGAGGCTCGGCTCCTGTCGGTCCCAATCGTCGTCGGTCGGTCGCTCGGGGACGCCGATAAGGTTATTTTCCGGCAGATAGTCAAAGAAATCCCGCGCGGCGAGCAGCGCTTCGATATCATTTTCGAACGCGTTGTCTGCTACGCCTGATTTGGTCGTGTGCGTTACTGCGCCGCCCAGTTCCTCTTGCGTCACAACTTCATTAGTCACGGTCTTGACGACATCGGGACCAGTCACGAACATATAGCTCGAATCCTTCACCATGAAGATGAAGTCGGTCATTGCCGGTGAATATACCGCTCCACCAGCACATGGCCCCATGATGAGCGAAAGCTGCGGCACTACGCCGCTTGCCAGCACATTGCGCTGAAACACTTCAGCATAGCCGCCAAGCGACGCCACTCCCTCCTGAATGCGAGCGCCGCCGCTGTCGTTAAGCCCGATGACCGGCGCGCCGACTTTCATTGCGTTGTCCATAACCTTGCAGATTTTCTGCGCGTGGACTTCGGAGAGCGACCCGCCAAATACCGTGAAATCCTGGCTGTACACATAGACCAGACGGCCGTTGATCGTGCCCGAACCGGTGACCACGCTATCGCCCATGAACTTGGTGTCCTGCATCCCGAAATCAGTGCAGTTGTGCTCGACATACATATCGAGTTCTTCGAAACTGCCCTCGTCGAGCAGTATGTCGAGCCGCTCGCGAGCGGTCAGGCGACCCTTGGCATGTTGCGCGTCGATACGCTTTTGCCCGCCGCCGAGCCGTGCGGCGCTACGGCGGGCTTCGAGTTGGTCGATGACATTCTGCATGGTCGCTCCCGACAAGTCTGTCGGGATGCCTTATCGCAGCGGTCGGCGGTGGCCGTCGCCACTGGCCAGC
>JANPAM010000460.1:0-2547 GCA_031429915.1 Sphingomonadales bacterium
GTGGTGAGGCCAAGAACGGCGCTTAAAACAAGCAATTTATGGCCCGAGAACTCGCCCCAGCCACCTGCGTCAAGTGGTGCCGCAGCGCCGCTCATTTACAGCCCCCAGACCGGCTTGCGATTGTCCAAAGTAAGTTAGTTACGACCATCGACATCCCATTCAAGCTCCAGTCGTTCGACGTCGGCGACGACACCGGAATGCGCGACAATTCGGAAGCCCGGTTGAAGCCGGAACTTCGGAATGCGTGCAAGCCACTCCTGCAAAGTGACGATAATTTCCATATTCGCCAGATGCATCCCCGCACAGATATGGGCGCCGCCACCAAATGTAGCGTGGGATCTCCCTTTTCGCGAAAAGAAACATTTGCAGGAGTGAGACTGATTGCTTCGCTCTTCATCGCATGGTCGCTTTCTTGATGGGGACGCTATTCCAGATACACCACGCTAGAATTTGGCCTGCAACTGCAGGGCAACTTCCCGGCCGCGGGAAACCACACCGCGTTGTTCGCCAATGGTAAGCGGTACGCCTGTTCCGCCCGTCCGGTCGGCGGCGTAGATCAGATAATATTTGTTCGTCAGGTTGCGTCCCACCAGCCTAATTGCATATCGGTCATCGGCTTCGCTCAGGCTGAGGCTCGCATTGAAGCGCCAGAAATCGTTCTGAAAAGTCGAAGGCGCCATGGTTTCGGCGGCAAAGTAACTGTCACTATAAAATGCGTCACCGGTCATCTCGATTTTGTAGTTTCCGACTGGAGCAGATACAGTGAGGCCGGCATTACCTGCCCAATCAGGTGAACGGGCAGGCGCCCTCCCCGTAAAGTCTTGCTGCAATGTCAGCGCTGTAGTGTTGACGAATGTGCAAGGTGCCGGCGGCGTTGCGGTTGCCCGCACGGTGCCGGCAGGGAAACTGTAACCAAAACATTGCCCCAAAAACTGATTAAAGCGTGCATTGACGTGGGCAATCGCACCGCGAACGGTAAGATTGTCATTGATCTGAAAGTTTCCGTCAATTTCAAAACCGCGCTGCTTGACCGAGCTTGCGTTATTGATCGTGAACGCAAAGCGGACAGGATCGAAGGTGTTAACCTGAAGATTGCTGAACTTGAAGCTGAAAAGAGCCGCGTTAAGCCGCAGCCGGTTGTTCAGAAACACACCTTTCGCTCCAACTTCAAAGCCGCGCGCACTCTCCGCATCGAAGTCGGCATCGCCAATTCTTGTAGTTATTAGCAACGGGCTGGTCAGACCAAAGCCGCCAGATTTATAACCCGTTTTATACGCTGCAAAAATCGTTTTTGTCGATGAAGGTCTATAGGACAATGTCACTTCGGGTGAAATATTATTGTCCTTGTATGTACCTGTTAAAAAGCCCGGAATGCTCTCCCCCGGATACAATGTTTTCAAAGTGTCGAAGGGGCCTATCCCATAGGTATTCTGCTTACTAAATTTTTTTGTTTCACGCGTGAAACGCAGTCCGCCTGCCAGTTCCAGCTGATCGGTTATATTAAACATGGTCTGACCGAAAACCGACAGCGTGCTGCCTTTCTGGGAATTTTTGTCGGCGTAAGATACATAACGGTTCGCGGCCGCTCTAAAGTTTCCGTCGTTTAGCTTTACGTCATTGGCGTCGTTCAATTCGCTCTTCTGGTAAAAGCCACCGAGCATGAAGTTGAAGGGGCCGTCGAAGTCCGAGGTCAGGCGCAGTTCCTGACTGAAGGCCTCATTGCGCTGGACGTCGGAAAAAGCGACTTGTGACAGGCTGGTCTGGTCGAGACCGCTGAAGAACACATATTTGGTCGAATTATAGCCGGAAATGGACGCCAGCGAAATGTTGCCTAGATTCCAATCGAGATCAAGCGAACCAGTGTATACTGTAAATTCGCCATAAGGCGTTCCATCAGGCGTCCCCAGTGCAAAAGTTTGCGAAATTACAGGAGGTAAATCGCCTACCGACGTACGACGGTCGATGACGCAATCGGCAGCAGGGTCGACCGCACCGAATGTCCGCGGATTTGGACCAGTGCAGGGTCCGATATTCTGGGTTGCTACACCTGGCCCATCATCCTCCGATTTGGCGTAGAACAACTTTAGTCTAGCCGTCAGATTCGGCGAAAGTTCACCTTTAAGCGTCAGCCGGCCAAGAAATTCCTTGTCGCCGGGGCGGGTGTTGCTGGTGCCCGGCAATTGGCTTGCGCCGATGGGCGCGCCGGTCAATGGACGGTAAAATGGATTGGCAAGCGGTTGCGCGGTGTTGCGCAGCCAGCCGTCGAGGTTGCGATACTTTACTGCCAATCTAACGCCAAATGTGTCGCTCAACGGAACCGAAGCGACGCCTTCGAGAGAATATTCGTCGCCGACAAATTCATAGCCGGCGCGCAAGATGTATTCGGCATCCTTGCCGGGATCTGCGGTCTTGATTGAAATGACCCCGGCTGGGCTATTTTTGCCGAAAAAGAGGGCTTGGGGTCCTTTCATAACCTCCACTTGCTTAATATCGAAAAAGCCCAGCTGAGCGATGCGCCCGTCACTGGTTTGAACGCCATCGATAGCA
>JANPAM010000461.1:0-2866 GCA_031429915.1 Sphingomonadales bacterium
AAAAAATTCTAATCGCAAACCGTGGTGAAATTGCCTGCCGTATCATCAAAACAGCACGCCGGATGGGGATCGCGACTGTCGCGGTTTACTCTGACGCTGATGCGCGCGCGCCATTTGTGCAGATGGCGGACGAGGCGGTGCATATCGGGCCTTCGCCTGCTGCGCACTCTTATCTGTTGGCCGATAAAATCATTGCCGCATGCAAGCAAACAGGCGCGGAGGCGGTGCATCCGGGTTATGGGTTCCTGTCCGAACGCACCAGCTTTGCTCAAGCCTGCGCTGACAACGGCATCGTGTTCATTGGCCCGCCGATCAACGCTATCGCCGCGATGGGGGACAAGATTGAGTCCAAAAAGCTCGCGATGAAGGCGGGCGTCAACGTCGTCCCCGGCTTTGTCGGCGAGATCGACGATACCGAACATGCGGTGCGCATTTCGGCGGAGATCGGCTATCCGGTGATGATGAAGGCGTCTGCGGGCGGCGGCGGCAAGGGGATGCGGCTTGCCTATAACGAAGCCGACGTGCGCGAAGGTCTCGAAGCGACCAAGCGCGAGGGGCTGAATTCGTTCGGTGACGACCGGGTGTTTATCGAGAAATTCATCCTCAACCCACGCCACATCGAATTCCAGATACTGGGCGACCAGCATGGCAATATCCTGTATCTGAACGAACGCGAATGTTCGATCCAGCGGCGGCACCAGAAGGTTGTCGAGGAAGCGCCTTCGCCGTTCGTGACGCCCAAGATGCGCAAAGCAATGGGCGAGCAATGCGTCGCGCTGTCGCGGGCGGTGGGTTATTATTCTGCGGGGACGGTCGAGTTGATTGTGTCAGGCGCGGACCCGAGCGGTGAGAGTTTCTACTTCCTCGAAATGAACACGCGACTGCAGGTCGAGCATCCGGTGACCGAGTGCATCACCGGCATTGATCTGGTCGAACAGATGATCCGTGTGGCGGCGGGCGAGAAGCTGGCGATGACTCAGGTTGACATCAAGATCGACGGTTGGGCGATCGAAAACCGGGTTTATGCAGAAGACCCCTATCGCGGCTTCCTTCCCTCCACCGGTCGCCTAACTCGTTACCGCTCCCCAGTCCCGTTCGTGGCGAGCGAAGACGAGACCCCCAACGGTGGCGCACAACTTCACGGTGTCTCGACGATGCTCGACACGAACGGGGAGAGGGGGGATGTTTTTAGGCTGAGAGGGGTGGATGGGGTAAGGGTTGACGACGGCGTTCAAGAAGGCGGCGAAGTGTCGATGTTCTACGACCCGATGATCGCGAAACTCGTCACATGGGGTGCCACCCGCGACGAAGCCGCTGACAAACAAATAGCCGCACTGGACCGCTTCGAAATCGAAGGCCTTGGCCATAACATCGATTTCGTCAGCGCCATCATGCAGCACCCGCGATTCCGTTCGGGAGAACTGACCACCGGTTTTATCGCCGAGGAATATCCCGAAGGCTTCCAAGGCGCACCCGCTTCGCCTGAACTCGTCAAATCGCTGGCCGCTATCGCCGCCTTCGTCGCCACCGCCGAAGCCGACCGCGCGCGTCAGGTTGATGGACAACTCGGCGATGCGCTGCCACCGCCATCGGCATGGCAGGTAAAGATTGGCAATGTGGTTCACGATGTCAGCCTGACCGAAGATGAGATCGAGGTAGACGGTGAAGCTTTCGACCTGTCGATGGAATATACCCCGGGCGACCGGTTGATTGAAGCGGAGATCGCCCGTTCGACAGGCTCAGGGTTGTCGGAGGATTTGGCCGTCAAAATCACCAAAACCCGCAATGGCTTCAAACTGACCACCCGCGGCGCGTCGCACATCGCCCGCGTTCTGCCCAGCCATATCGCGCATCTCGCCGATCACATGATCGAAAAAATTCCTCCCGATATGTCTCGCTATCTGATCTGCCCGATGCCCGGCCTCCTCGTTTCGCTGAACGTAGGCGAGGGCGACAAGGTGGAAGCAGGACAAGCGCTTGCGGTCGTGGAAGCCATGAAAATGGAAAACATCCTCCGCGCCGAAAAATCCGGCGTGGTGAAAAGCGTGAACGCGAAACAAGGTGAGAGCTTAGCGGTCGATGCCGTTATCTTGGAGATGGAATGACCGTCAGCTTTCCAACAACGCCACAGCCCTGATCCATCCGGCGCTCGCCCGCTCGATCTTCACTGGAAAGCAGGAAAGCGTAAAACCAAACGCGGGCAATGCCGCCAGATTGGTCAGCTTTTCTATCTGGTAATACGGCCTGATCCGCCCCGCCTTATGCCCTTCCCAGATAATCGACGGGTTGCGGTGCTCGGCCCAGCGTTTTGCGGTATGACTAAACGGCGCGTCCCAACTCCAAGCATCGGTGCCTACTACCTGCACGCCGCGCTCGGTCAAATACAGCGTAGCTTCCGCACCCATGCCGCACCCTTGGTCGGTGAAATTGTCGGTCCCGTAAACCGCGCCTGATTGCACCAGCACGATGTCGAGCGGTTTCAGCGTGTACCCAATCCGCGCCAACTCCGCCTCGACCTCCGCGGCGCTCACCACATGGCCCGCTGGCATCGCTGAAAAATCCAGTGTTACCCCGGGCCGGAAAAACAAATCAAGTGGCGCTTCATCAATCGACGGGGCAGGGGTCGCACCGCTGTTTGTGGTCGAGTGAAAATGCCACGGCGCATCCATATGCGTGCCGTTGTGCGTCGATAGCGTGAGGCTCTCGACCGCCCAGCCTTCGCCATCGGGCAAGTCATCCCGAGTCAGGCCGGGGAAGAACATCGCGATCTGCTCCCAGGTGTTCTCGTGGGTCATATACGTAATCTGGGGCCGCATAACTGGCGGGTCGGAAATCACATCATTAGTAATCGGGATCGACAGGTCGA
>JANPAM010000462.1:0-3755 GCA_031429915.1 Sphingomonadales bacterium
CCCTGCAGAAATTTGCCCCAGCTTTCGTTCCGCGTTCTTGGGTTGCCGCCGATAAACTCGGTCATCCGCGGATCGGCCCATGCCGCAGCAAAGGCTTCCCAATGCTCAAGGCTGAGTGCGGTTATAACCAAGCGGTCGGTAGTGAGGGTCGGTGCAATCATTTGGCGGCTTTAGCCAGCACGAACAAACCTCGCCACGAAAAATCCGTCGAGCCCGCCCTGATCGGCCAGCATCGGCGGCATCGTCCGGATATGGCCTTGCGCATTGGCGGCGATGCCAGCGGGCAGTTCGTCAGCAGTCACGGCTTTGGTCGCATATTCCGGGTGCCGCGCCAGAAACGCGTCTGCCTGCGCTTCGCCTTCATGCGGCTCCAGCGAGCATGTGGCGAACACCAGTGCGCCACCCGGCGTCACCCAATCCGCCGCGCGGTCGAGCATTACGCTTTGCATAGCCGCGAGATTGTTAATCGCCTTCAGATCGATCCGTTGCAGCACATCGGGATGCCGGCGCATCGTGCCTGTAGCGCTGCACGGCGCATCGAGCAGAATCGCGTCATACGGAGCAGAGGGTTTCCAATCCATGACATCGGCCGTAACCCGTTCTGCGTTCAACTGTGTTCGTTCCAGATTGGCCATCAGCCGGGCCATCCGCCGCGCCGAGTTATCGAGCGCGGTTACGGCAAAGCCAGCTGCCGACAGCTGCATGGTCTTGCCACCGGGGGCGGCGCATAGGTCGAGTGCTCGCTTTCCGGTGCCCAGCCCGAGCAACCGTGCTGGCAGGCTGGCCGCGAGATCCTGTACCCACCACGCGCCTTCATCATAGCCATCCAGTTCTTCGATTGCTGTGCCGCGCGACAGGCGGATATGGCCTGGCATCAAGCTGACACCGCTTAATCGTTCCGCCCATTCGGCGGTCGCCATGGAATCGCGCAGTGCTAAATCCAATGGCGGCGGCTCGGCCAAAGCGGCTTGCGCGCCTTCGATCATCGCGTCACCCCACGCCGGATGCCAGCGCATCATTGCTGCCTCGGGCAGAGACGGAAGCTCTGGTAACGCCACCTCGCTTCGCAACAGCGAGCCCAAAACCCCGTGCACCAGCCGCCTCGGCCCCCCATCGACCAGCGGCAATGCCGTCGCAATCGCCGCATGGGCGGGTGTCCCAAGGCGCAAAATCTGCGCCAATGCCAGCCGCAATACCGCGCGCGCCTTGGCATCATCGGGCAGCGGCTGTTTGGTTTTGCTGTCGATCAGCGCATCCAGATCAACCGACCAGCGCAACGTCTCCTGCGCAATCGCGATTGCCAGCGCGCGGTCTGGAGGCGACAGGCCTTTGGTCGCGCCTGCGGTTGCCTGATCCATCGGCGTGCCCATCCGCATCACCGCATCGAGCAATCGCAGTGCTGCACGCCGTGTGGGAAGGCCTGAAATTTCATCGTTCATGGGGCAGCGCTTTAAGCTCAGGTGAACCGAATAGAAAGTGCACTTGAACTCTGGTCGAAGTAATCCGATTATATGAGGACAGCCTCAAGGATAATCATCATGGGTAAACGCCCCTCTCATATCAAAGCGCCCCCCTATTTGTCGAAAAACACACCCGTGCCCGAGCCAAAACCAATGGTGCGTGGTCAAGAACCTGACCCCGACCGTCTTGATCCGGTCCGCTACGGCGATTGGGAGCTGAAAGGCGTTGCTATCGACTTTTAGGCAACTGCCGTATGGCAAATTTGTGCGTTGCGAAGTTGCTTGTTATCTACCGTCTAAATGTGCAATCTCCCCTGTAATGCCCGCCAAACCACCCTGCTTCGATGAAATGCTTGATGAGGATGGAGCCACGCGCGAAGCCTATGCGGCTTATTATGATTGGTTTTGCAATCAGGACATAAAGTCACTCCGCGGTAAGGCACGCGAGGCAGAAGAGTTCTTCCGACGTACCGGCATCACTTTTGCAGTTTATGGCGACGACAATGCCGAAGAGCGGCTGATCCCTTTTGACATCGTCCCGCGCATCGTCTCGGCGCGCGAATGGGCGAAGGTAACGCGCGGGATCGAACAACGCGTGCGTGCCATTAATGCTTTCCTGCAGGACATTTACCACCGGCAGGAAATCGTCCGCGCCGGACGCCTGCCGATTAGCCTTCTTCAAAATAACCCGGCATTTCTGAGCCAGATGATCGGGTTCCTGCCACCCGGCGGTGTTTATACTCACATTGTCGGCGTCGACCTCGTTCGCACGGGGCCGGACGAGTTTTTCGTGCTCGAAGATAATGCACGCACCCCGTCGGGTGTGTCGTATATGCTTGAGAACCGCGAAACGATGATGAATATGTTCCCCGAACTGTTCAGCACGATCCGTGTCCGCAATGTCAGCGATTATCCCAAGAACCTGCGCCAATCGCTGAATCGCGTCGCCCCGCCCGCCTGCAAAGGTGATCCGGTGGTCGCGGTACTGACTCCTGGCATTCACAATAGCGCGTATTACGAACATGCGTTTCTGGCCGACCAGATGGGGGCCGATCTGGTCGAAGGTCATGACATACGTATAGTTGACGGACGAGTCGCGATGCGAACGACGCGCGGCTACACGCCGATTGATGTCCTGTACCGGCGGATCGACGATGATTATCTCGACCCGCTGATTTTCAAACCCGAATCGCGGCTGGGTATTCCCGGCGTGTTTGACCTTTATCGCGCTGGGCAGATAACCATCGCCAACGCGCCGGGTACGGGTATCGCCGACGACAAGGCAATTTATAGCTATATGCCCGACATCATCGAATTCTATACCGGCGAGCGGCCGATACTGCATAACGTCCCGACGTGGCGGTGTTCAGAAGCCGATGCACTTTCCTATGTGCTCGACAATCTGGCCGAACTGGTCGTCAAAGAAGTCCACGGCTCGGGCGGTTACGGAATGCTGGTCGGGCCTGCCGCCAACCGGCGCGAACTCGCCGAGTTTGCCGCAAAGCTGAAAGCCAAGCCAGCCAATTACATCGCACAGCCGACACTCGCGCTTTCGACGATTCCGATTTTCACAAATTCGGGCCTTGCCCCGCGTCACGTCGATTTGCGACCTTTCGTTCTGGTGTCGCCAAACAGTATCGAAATCACGCCGGGTGGCCTGACCCGGGTCGCACTCAAACAAGGATCGTTGGTGGTGAATTCAAGTCAGGGCGGCGGCACCAAAGACAGCTGGGTGTTGGAAGATGACTGATGCTCGGTAAAACAGCAGGAGGCATATATTGGCTGTTCCGGTATCTCGAACGGGCTGAGAATATTGCTCGGCTGGTTGAGACCGGCCACCGTTTCACGCTTACCAGAGGCGCGGGAAGTTCGGGCGAGTGGCAGTCTGTCGTCAAGGCGCTTGGCATGGATTCGGCCTATCTGGCACGGCACGGCGAGTATGAATCGGCCCCGGTGGTCAATTTTCTGCTTCGCGACAAGAACAACGACGCAAGCCTGCGCGGAGTCATCGACCAAGCACGACGAAATGCCCGCTTGACCAGAACCGCTCTGACCCGCGAAGTATGGGAAGCGGTCAACGAAAGCTGGATCAACGCTAACGAGATACTGAAGCGCCCGGTGCGCGAAGCCGACCTGCCTGGCGTGTTGGAGAGCATAAAACGCGACAGCGCAATGGTTCGCGGCACGATGCAAAATACGATGCTTCGAAACGACGGCTATAATTTCGCCCGGATCGGCAATTTTATCGAGCGGGCGGACAACACCGCGCGGTTGCTTGACGTCAAATATTACGTG
>JANPAM010000463.1:0-6093 GCA_031429915.1 Sphingomonadales bacterium
GGCCGGTACGCCGAGCGAACCAAGATGCTGGGTCAGCACATCATTCAGCGTAAAGCCGCCGTAGCTGTTGCCAGTGTTCACGCAGTCGGTGCATTGTCCGAAAACAACGCCCTTCAGGTTTTTCAGCACACCCGCCTGCCCCAATTGTGTGAGCATCCGGTCGATCCGGTATTCGGCCTCGTCGACGTCCTCGAGGAACAATATCGCACCGTCAAAACTCGGCAGATAAGGCGTGCCGACAAGCGCGGTCAGCACCGTCAGGTTTCCGCCAAGCAACCGCCCTTGCGCCTTGCCATTACCAGTGCCCAACACCCGAGTCCGCCAGCGACGCTGCACCAGCCGATCCTCGCCACCTTCGGGATTAGCGAAGGTCGGCGTTGCCCCGTCAAAAGCAATTTCGCGAAAGCTATCCCATGACGCTTTGCCCCATGCGCTCCCGGCATTTGGGCCGTGCAGACTGATAAAGCCGCCCTTTGCCGCAATCGCCATGTGAAGTGCTGTAATGTCGCTGAAACCGGTCAGCAGTTTGGGATTGGCACGAATGATGTCCCAGTCGAGATACGGCAACAACCGGGCACTGCCCCACCCACCGCGCACCGCAAAGATCGCGCGAACATCCTTGTCGGCAAACATAGCGTTGACGTCGGCCGCGCGGTCCTTGTCGGCGCCTGCAAGATAGCCATAACGATTTAGGAGATTGGAGCCTCGCTTGGGCTTAAGCCCCATCGCGAGTATCGCTTCCTCGACAAGCTGGATTTGAAACGGCTCGTCGCTGGCCGATGCAGGTTCTATTAGGCCGACGGTGTCGCCAACACGCAGGCGTGGTGGTTTGCGTGGTGATTTGAAATGAGGCACGTTTTTTTGTACCGCAAAGACAGGTGGGGCTGACAGCAATGCCGCCAGCCCCACCATGATTTGACGTCGGGAAGATTCGATATCCATTCCCGACCTATGCCCGTTTTAGAACTTTGTCTCAACCGCCAGCGTGAACGAGCGTCCACGCGGGTCGGCAACGCGCGGCTCCCAGCTACTTCCCGAGCCAGAGTTGCTATCATAAGTGATCGCGAATGGCGGATCAGTATCAAAAATGTTCTTCACGCCCATCGTTACCATAAATCGCTCGCCTACCCTCTGCGAAGCTGACAGATTGTAGATCTGGTAGGCTTTCACCCGGGCATTATAATCTGGTCGGGTTGCGCTCAAGTTTGGACCAGTCAGCGAATTGGGCAGTCCGAAGTTTTGATAACCGCCACGATAAATCTGCGAGAAAGTTAGCGTGAAATCGTCTTTGTTGTAACTGATGAAAGCATTGTGCTTCCACTTTAAGCCTAAGTCTCCAGCTAACGAGAATACGCCGCGCAGATCGGTATAAGCCAGATTGGGCAGCAGCTTTTCTTTCTTTTTGAGCAGTAGCGTTCCATCGAAACCGACCGCTAGCAAACCGCCGACTGCGTCAAAACTAGCGCGGCCGGTAAAATCAATCCCTCGCGTACGCCTCGAACCAAAATTGCCGGTGCGCAGATCAACCAGAGTTATAATCCCACCGGTACGAGTGATCCGTTCCGGGAACGCGGCGATATTTGCAAACAACTGCGGAATGGTGATCGACCCGATGACGTTATCCACCGCGATGTTCCAATAATCGGCCGACAAAGTAACCCGCGACGTTGGGCGTAATACCAAACCGGCGCTATATTGCTTGGACGTTTCAGGACCGAGATTGACATTGCCGCCGTTCAGTGAATCCGGAGTGATCGCGGTACAGCCAGCAGTCACATTTACAACGCCGCCGGACGGGCAAGTGGTTGGATCGGTAAGCGAATTGCCGGGGTTTACCGATTGAGTTACTCCATTGAAAATCTGGTTAAACGTTGGCACCCGGAAACCCGTGCCATATGATGCGCGCGCCATCACCCAATCGGCGGGCTGGAACTTACCTGAAACCTTCGGATTCACAGTACTGCCAAAGCCGGAATAATCATCGATACGCAACGCACCTGACAGCTCTAACATGTCAAACACAGGCACGAGTACTTCGGCATAAGCCGCCTTAACCGTTCTGGAAACTTTGGAGAGCTGGTTGACGTTATCGAAAGCAACGTTGAAAATGTCCGGCGACTTGGTCGGATCAGCTGCAGTCGAGCCGTCGAAGTTATAGCTCTCGCGGCGATAATCCAAACCCGCCGCGACTTTAACGGTTCCACCGGGCAATTCGAATAGGTCGCCCGAGAGTGAAGCGTCTGCCTGCACCAGCGTAAATTTGCCGCCATACAGTCGCGTGCCTTTGGCGGAAACCGCGTCAAGCGCGCTCAAGGCTGCTGGAGTTTGGCCCACCGAGAATGGATTGATGATGCCGCTATTGAATAACCCGACGATGCCTGGAGCCGAAGCGCCCGGAGCCGTCGGTGCGCGCGTATCTACCTGCCCGGCAAGCGTCGCTCCGGTTCCTGAGGCCACGGCATTGGCGTTGGTGGAATGCACACCGCGGAAGTGATAGCCGGAGCCCAATATAGAAGTCGCCTGACTTTCCGCGTAGGATCCGCCGACGCGGTATTCCCAACCGGCTCCGATCGGTCCCTCGAGACCGCTTGCGACGCGAAATGTCTTGGTGTCAGTTTCATACTCGCGCGGACCGCAAGTAATGCAGCGCCACCGAAAAGTGATCGGCTTGCCATAGTTGCCTACAGCGTCAACGGTGCGATCCCCAACAGCACCAATTCCGGGGAGAGTACCAGCAAGCCGATCATAAACGTCGTTGTAGGTTGTCGCCGTCAGCGCATTGAGCGGGTAGGCTATCGGCATTGCGGTATTGCTCGATGTGTATTGGTTATTAGAAAAAAGCTTGCTCGAATTGGCCTTCGATCCTGTCACCTCGGCGTAAATTTCGTGGTCCCCAAACTTGGCAGTTGCCCGGCTGTAATATGTGAGCGTATCGATTGGTTGCTGGAGTGTCGCCGCGCGGCCGGTATCAAAAGCGCAGGCGAACACAGCGCCTGGCGTATTCCACAACACTTGGTCGTAGGGCAGTCCTCCTTCCACCGATCCGCAACCTGCTCCGCCGGGCAGGTCAAGAATATTGACGCCGCCGTTCAACCGAACACCGCCGACGGTTAGGTTGGTAAGTGTCCCGGTAGCATTACCCAACAAGGTGCCACCCTGGGTAATGCCGATTCCGGCGACAGTCGCGTTAATCGGAAAGGCGGTGGCGATCGGCGTGCCGCGTGTGTCGATTGAAAGGCCCCGATTCGGCTGGTTGCCATTGACGAAATCACGGTCCCTGCCAAAAAGCACTCCGTTCCAACTTTTGCTAACAGCAGCCATGATGTTGAACCCTTGTTCGTCCAGATCGCCGTAACCGACCGTGCCGGACAAGCGGTAGATCGGCGCGTCACCCGCCTCGGTAATATCAACAAAGCCAGCTAGATTGATTCCCTTGAAGTTCTTTTTGGTGATGAAGTTAATCACCCCGCCAATCGCATCGGTGCCGTAGATGGCCGAAGCGCCGTCCTTGAGCACTTCGATCCGTTCGATGGCGGCGAGTGGAACCTGATTAACATCGACCGCCGAACCCGAAAGCCCGTGTGCCGCAACCCGGCGACCGTTAAGCAATACCAAAGTACTTGAGGCACCCTGTCCGCGCAAATTAGCCGATGACAGGCCATTGGTTCCGCGCGCCGCGCCGGATACTACGTCGGAATTAGACGCCAGATTATCTGCACCATTACCATTGCTCGCAAGGAACGAAATGAACTGCTCGGGGCTGCTGATGCCCTCGCGTGAGAGGTCTTCCGGTGTGATGATCTGCAAGGGTAGCGCGCTTTTTGATGGGTCTTGCTTGATACGCGAACCGGTAACAATTATCGCTGACCCCTCATCTTCGGCAGCTACCGCAGCAGTGGTAGGTGCTTCCTGCGCGAATACAGGTGCCGTCAGGCTAGTTGCCAACAGCAACAATGCGGTTTTAGTGAGCTTCATGATTTCCCCCTTTTGGAAACGACGCTGGCTTTTCGCTGAGTCTGTTATGCGAATGAGGCTATCTGCGTGGCCTAGGCAATGCAATGGGGGAAAAGGCCCCGCGTAATTGTAAATCCAGGGCGTATCTTTTGGGCAACATTTATTTGTCAACTTGCCGGGTTGAAAAACGCTCGGCAGGTTGGCATTGTACTTTATGCTCTCGCAAAAGACCCGTTATGCCATCCGCGCCATGCAGCATCTGGCCGATCATCACGGCGAGGGACCGGTGCAACTTGCCGAGATTGCCGAGGCCCAAAAAATCCCGCCGAAATTTTTGACAGTCATATTATCCGAACTGACGCGCTCGGGGCTGATCGCGTCACAGCGCGGGAAAGACGGCGGTTACTGGTTGGGCGTGCCACCCATCGACATCAGTTACGGCGACCTGATACGCATCATGCGCGGCTCTCTGGCTCTGGTGCCGTGTGCAAGCCGCTACGCACACGAACGGTGCAAGAACTGCATCGAAGAGGAAAACTGCCGCACCCGCGCATTAATGCTCCAAGTCCGCGACAAGACCGCCGACCTACTCGACGGCATTTCGTTATCGGACAGTATAGACCCAGCAAAATTTCTGGAAGCGGCTGAATAGTCATTCTTTGGCCGACCGAATGAATTCGATTGTCGACTCTGCCCAACCAACCAAATAGATAATACCAAACCATCAACATCGAAGGCATTTTGATGTTAGAGTTTTTTAACACTATCGACTGGGCGGCTGTCGCGCCGTATATCGCCATCGGCTTTACCGCCCAAATGATCGACGGCGCGCTGGGCATGGCATTCGGTGTGATCTCGAGCACATTGCTGGTCAGCGTAATGGGGATCCCGCCTGCTCGGGCATCGGCCGGTGTGCATCTGGTCGAAATGTTTACCACCGGCGCATCGGGGATCAGCCATGTGCTTCACAAAAATGTCGACTGGAAACTGTTCGCGCGGATCGCGGTGCCAGGTGTGATCGGCGGTTGCGCTGGGGCCTACCTGCTGTCGAACCTCGACGCGTCGGTTACCCGACCGCTGGTGATGCTTTATCTCACTTTTATCGGATTCTATTTGTTGTTCAAAGCGTTCACCTATCCCAGCGAACCGAAGATAAAGGAAGCGAAAGTGGCCGTGCCGCTTGGCCTCATCGGCGGGTTTCTCGACGCATCGGGCGGCGGCGGTTGGGGACCGGTGGTAACTTCCAACCTGCTCATCCAAGGCACTGACCCACGCAAGACCGTCGGCACCGTGAACACTGCGGAGTTTTTTCTGACCACTAGCATTTCGATTACTTTCATCCTCACCATTGGGCTTGAGGCATTTACAGTGGTTACCGGCGGATTGTTGATCGGCGGCCTGATCGCTGCTCCGTTCGGCGCGATGATTGCCAAGCGGGTGCAGTTGAAAACATTGCTGTTGATGGTCGGCACCGTGCTGACCGCGACCAGCCTGTTCAGCCTTTACAAGGCGCTGGCATGAAGCGCGATGAAGCGGTATAAGCCAGCTTGGAGGACAATATGCGTAACCTGATATTTGGCTTGGCGCTTTCATTGTTTGCGGTACCGGTCGTTGCCCAGACCGTATCTTCGGGCGACGGTGACTGGAGCAATATCCCCGAACTGCGCAAAAACCGAATCGTCGAACTTAGCTCGGGCGCGCAGAATATGATCGAAAAGGTTGTGGCTCAGGGAAAATGCAAATCGGTTGGCAACAAAGACCGGGTAAATCTCGCGCTGCCGTTTCTGGTCGAATTCACGCCCGATAACCGCGTCGTCAACATCATGGTAAAGCGCATCGGTTGTCCCGAAGTCGAATCGATTGCTGCCAGCACCGCTTTATATGCCGCTAAAGCAGGCGCGATCAAACCGAACGGCGACAATGAAGCTGGCTGGTACCGGGGCGAGGTAAGCTACATCCTCAGGTAATCCCGCACAAAGCTTGCATTTGCGTCCATCGCCGCATATAGGCGCGCGCTTGCCGTTCGTGGACATCCCTGGAGGCGTGGCGGCAAACGTAACTTTATTGGAGAATTATCATGAGCGATCAGCTGACATTGTCGGCCGAGACGCGCGACCGGGCTGGCAAGGGAGCCTCCCG
>JANPAM010000464.1:0-4456 GCA_031429915.1 Sphingomonadales bacterium
GCCAGCGCGGCAATATCCTCTTCGTCGGTTCTGGCTGCCGTCAATCTCTCACCCCTGTCCGCTAAAGTTAGCGCAAATGCTGTTGCGTTACCAGCTTTCGGCTTTGAGCGGGCGAGCGAGCAAGGCTTGCACGACGTCGGCAACGGTCGCGGTGCCGTCGAGCAATGCGCAAACGGCGGCGACGATTGGCATTTCGACGCCGAGCGCTTTTGCCGACTGCGATAACACCGGAGCGGTAAATGCGCCCTCGGCCACGGTCCGCCTGTCGGCCATCAGGTCCGCCGCAGCGCGCCCTCGTCCAAGCCCGCGCCCAAGCGAGAAATTGCGCGAATTTTCGGAACTGCACGTTAGCACCAAGTCGCCCAGCCCGGACAATCCGGCTAGCGTTTCGGCACGTCCGCCGCGCTCTAGCCCGTAACGCTGCATCTCGGCAAACCCGCGCGCGATAAGCGCCGCTCTGGCATTGAGGCCAAGCCCCGCGCCATCGACAACGCCGCAACCGATGGCGAGGACGTTCTTGACCGCCCCGCCGATCTCGGCACCGATGACATCGTCGCTCCAGTAAGGCCGGAAATGGGGCGTAGCGATTAGCTTCATCAACCTCGCGCCAAGTGCTTGGTCGCTGGTCGCCAGCGTGATCGCGGTCGGTTTGCCCGCAGCGACCTCGTGCGCGAAGGTCGGGCCTGAAAGGACTGCAAGCGGATTGCCGGGGCGGACCGCTGCCGCGATATCGGACACCAGCATCTGTGTATCGGCCTCGATCCCCTTGGCGCATAACAGCAGCGGCACGTTGCTGTCGGGCAGCGCCTGCAATGTCGCACGCACATGCTGGGCCGGGGTAACGATCAACAATGCGCCGCATTGCGCCATTTCCGACAGATCACTGCTGGCGCGAATTTTTGGTGACAGGGTTAGCCCAGGCAGAAACACTTTGTTTTCGTGGGCGTCATTGATGCCGCTGACGACGTCATCCTCGCGCGCGCAGATCAGTACATCATTATGGATTTGCGCCATGACCGCAGCCAATGCCGTCCCCCACGCGCCGCCGCCGATTATACCGACAGGATATTTTTTCATGCTCATGCCTTTACTCCAGCGCCTCTGGCGGCTGCCGCATTTGGGTCAAGCGGCCAGCGCGGGCGCGCGACAAAGTCCAGACCGTCGGTCAAACCTGCGGCAAACCGTTCCGCGCCAGCCCATGCGATCATCGCTGCATTGTCGGTACACAGCCACAATGGCGGTGCGACAAAGCGCATGTCGCGAGTCTCGGCCAGTTCGGCGAGCATTGCCCTGATCGGCCCGTTTGCCGCAACCCCGCCTGCAACCACTAAAGCCGCCAGCGGATCAATCCGGTCGAGCGTATAAGCCAGCCGGTCAGCCAAGCAATCGACCACCGCTTGCTGGAACGACGCTGCGATATCGTTCACCGCATATTGTTTCGATTCGTGCGCGCGAACGACTGCACTTTTCAGACCGGCAAAGGAAAAATGCGGCTCATCGGCGCCCTTCAACGGTCGAGGCAGCGGCACAGCTTTGGCATTGCCAAGCGCCGCCGCTCGTTCAACCGCTGGCCCGCCCGGAAAGCCAAGCCACAATATCTTGGCGGTCTTGTCAAACGCTTCGCCGACTGCGTCGTCAATCGTCGTCGCCAGCCGGTCATATTGACCGACACCGCGAACACGCAGCAGCTGGCAATGCCCGCCCGAGACCAGCAACAAGAGATAGGGAAAATCCAGATCGGGATCGACCAATCTCGGTGACAGCGCATGGCCCTCCAGATGGTTGACCGCGATCAAAGGCTTGCCCGCCGCCATTGCCAGCGCCTTTGCCGTGACCAGTCCGACCATGACCCCACCGATCAGCCCCGGTCCTGCGGTCGCGGCGACTGCGTCGATGTCATCAAGCGTCATGCCTGCGTCGGTCAGCGCGGTCTGCACCAGCGGCGTCATCAACTCGACATGCGCGCGCGCTGCAATCTCGGGCACCACTCCGCCAAAGGCCCGGTGATGGTCCTCTTGTCCGGCGAGGGCGTGGGCCAATATCGCACGGTCCGAGCGAACGATTGCCGCCGCGGTTTCGTCGCAACTCGATTCAAGTCCAAGGATGATACTCATTGTGCTTTGCCATAGGAGCCGCCCCCATTATGGACAAGCCGCATGACCATATCAGCATTTTCACCCGACAGCCCGTTACGCATCGGTACTCGCCGCTCGCCGCTAGCGTTGGCGCAGGCGGAAATGGCCGCCGATGAGATACGGCGCGCGAATTCGCTGGCGCATGATGCGGTCATACTCGTGCCGATGCTCGCCAGCGGCGACAAGATTCAGGACAGGCCGCTTGCCGAAATCGGCGGGAAGGCGCTCTGGACGAAAGAGCTGGAGCGGGCGCTGATCGACGATGGTATCGACATCGCCGTGCATTCGATGAAGGATGTCGAAACCGTTCGTCCGGACGTGTTTACGATTGCGGCGATGCTGCCACGCGCCGATGTGCGGGACCGGTTGATTGGGGCCATTTCGGTTGACGCGTTACCACAAGGGGCAAGGATCGGCACTTCGAGCCCGCGCCGCACCGCACAGATGCTGAGGTTGCGGCCCGATTTGCAAATCGTACCCTTGCGCGGCAACGTCGCCACGCGGCTCGCCCGGATAGAAGCGGGGGAGGCCGATGCTACGCTGCTCGCGGCTGCAGGTCTGGACAGGTTGGGCATGAGCGAGACTGGCAGTGCAATCGAACCCGGACAAATCCTGCCTGCGGCCTCGCAAGGGGCGGTTGGCATTGACCGGCTCAGTTCACGTGACGATCTCGTGGCATTGCTGGAATCCATAAACCATGCGGCAACGTTCACCGCCGTTATTGCCGAGCGTGCGTTTCTCGAAGCTCTGGGTGGCAGCTGCCATTCGCCGGTGGCGGCATTTGCCGAAGTTTCAGATGAATTGATTAGTCTCCGGGCTCAGATCTTCAACGCCGATGGCAGCCACATGCAGGCCGGTCACCTGCATTATGCCGCCACTGACCTAGCTGCACCGGGCCGGCTCGCCGCCGACATGCTCGCTAGCGCACACCCCAGCATCAGCGCCCTCTTCAACCCGTGAGATTGCTCGTTATCCGTCCGCAGCCCGGTGCCGATGCTTCCGCTGGACGGGTTCGGTTGGCGGGGCATGAGGCGGTGGTGATGCCGCTCTTTGCCGTGCAGCCGGTCGAATGGGATGCCCCTTCGGCAAACCAATATGACGCGCTGTTATTGACCAGCGGCAATGCCGTTCGGGCAGCGGGCCAAGGGCTGGAAGGTTTGCGCAGCCTCCCCGTCTTGGCGGTTGGGACAGCAACTGCGCGTGCCGCCAGCGAATTCAATTTGGCGGTAGCGGCGACTGGAAACAGTGGCGTAGACGACCTCCTGAAAATGGCGCATCAGCTCGGATACCGAAGGCTGCTCTGGTTGGCGGGTGAAGATCGAACTGCGTTTTCAGTACCGGCAGAAATCTCGCTCGATACCCGGATTGTTTACCGAAGCGCTGAATTGCCAGCGCCGGATTGCTTTATAGACAATGTCCAGTCGGCTGAGGCCGTCATGTTACATTCGCCGCGAGCGGCTGAATATTTTGGTCGGCTATGCGATGGCCAAAGCATTGATCGAACGATGCTATCTCTTGCTGCCTTGTCGCCAAATATCGCTGAAAGCGCGGGTTCCGGATGGAAAGCGGTCATCGTCGCTCGCGAACCAAATGACGCATCGCTCTTGTCGCAGCTATAAAGTTACTTTACAAATATCGCCAGCGACCCCTAACTGTTGCCGGAGAAGAGGGGACTAAATGAACGATTATGCAATGGCGGCCCCGCCGTCACGTGGTGGTATGAAGTTCAAGCATATCTTTATCATGCTGCTGCTCGCTTTTGTCGGCGGCATATTAGGGGCTGGCTGGCTAGCCAACCGGTTGGGCTATTGGGATGGCAATTTTCAATCCGAAGTCGCGGCGACCGAAACCGCCGCTGTTCCGCCGGTCGCGCCGTTTTCGAATGTCGAGCCGCGCGATGATACCGTTGCCAGCATCGAGAACCGCTTGACCCGGATCAATGCCGATGCCGCAGCGGCGTCAGGCAATGCGACGCGCGCCGAAGGCTTGCTCATCGCCTTCGCCTCCAGACGAGCGATCGAGAGCGGCGCGCCGCTTGGTTACCTCGCCGATCAGCTCAGAATTCGCTTCGGGTCAACCCAGCCACAGGCGGTGACGACGGTGTTGGCGGCGTCGCAATCACCAGTTACACTTGAGTCATTGCAAACCGGACTTCAATCGCTCGACAGTGTTCTCCTCACAGGAAACCGCGATGCCGGGATGTGGGCGACACTGAACAAAGAACTTTCCGAACTTTTCGTGCTTCGCAAGGATGGTGCTCCGTCAACCGCGCCATCACAGCGTTTGCTCCGCGCGCATACAATGGTCGAATCGGGCAATAT
>JANPAM010000465.1:0-3553 GCA_031429915.1 Sphingomonadales bacterium
TGTAAAGCGTACCGGAACCATCGTTGACGTTCCAGTCGGCAAGGAACTGCTCGGCCGCGTTGTTGACGGCCTCGGCAATCCAATCGACGGCAAGGGGCCGCTTGGCACCACCCAGCGCAGCCGCGTTGAAGTCAAGGCACCTGGCATCATCCCGCGCCAGTCGGTGAACGAGCCAGTTCAAACCGGCCTCAAGGCACTCGACGCGCTCGTCCCCGTTGGCCGTGGCCAGCGCGAACTCATCATCGGTGACCGTCAGACCGGCAAAACCGCTGTCGCCATCGACACCTTCATCAACCAGAAGGAAGCGAACAAGGGCACCGACGAATCGAAGAAGCTGTATTGCATCTACGTCGCCGTCGGCCAGAAGCGCTCGACCGTGGCGCAGATCGTCCGCGCACTCGAAGAAAACGGCGCGATGGAATATTCGATTGTCGTCGCCGCAACCGCTTCGGAGCCAGCACCGCTTCAATATCTCGCGCCTTATACCGGCGTCGCGATGGGCGAATTCTTCCGCGACAATGGTATGCACGCCGTTATCGTTTATGACGATTTGTCGAAACAGGCTGTGGCGTACCGTCAGATGTCCTTGCTGCTGCGTCGTCCTCCGGGCCGTGAAGCCTATCCCGGCGACGTTTTCTATCTCCACAGCCGTTTGCTTGAGCGCGCCGCGAAGATGAGCGACGCCAATGGCGGTGGATCGCTTACCGCATTGCCGATCATCGAAACTCAGGCTGGCGACGTTTCGGCGTACATCCCGACCAATGTAATTTCGATCACCGATGGCCAGATCTTCCTTGAAACCGACTTGTTTTATCAGGGCGTCCGTCCCGCGATCAACGTTGGTCTTTCGGTTAGCCGCGTTGGTTCGGCGGCACAGACCAAGGCGATGAAAAAGGTTTCGGGCTCGATCAAGCTCGAACTCGCGCAATACCGCGAAATGGCGGCGTTCGCTCAGTTCGGTTCCGACCTCGATGCCTCGACCCAAAAGCTGCTGAACCGCGGTGCGCGTTTGACCGAGTTGCTGAAGCAAAAGCAGTTTGCTCCGCTTCCTTTCGAAGAACAGACCTGCTCGATCTTCGCTGGCACCAACGGCTATCTCGACGGCATTCCGGCGACCGACGTAACTCGGTACGAAGAGGGGATGCTTGCTGACCTCCGCGCCAATCACGCCGACATCCTGAAGGGCATCCGCGACAGCCGCGACTTCAGCGACGACAGCAAGAAAGCGCTGATGGCCGCACTCGACAAATTCACGAAGAATTTTGCTTAACCAATGAAAATGATAAGTTTTTCACACCAGGATGACTATGAGAACGGTCGTGTGTGCCTACACTACCGGTATCAAGTTTGCCCCGATCTAGTGGAGGGCGAGCGTGTAATTCTGTTCGCGGGGGATACGCACGATCAGTCGTGCATGGCAACGTTGTTTTTGGGTGATCACGGCTTCTACATCGGTAGACCCGGGCCTAGGTTCGTCGGGCTTTGGTTAGCTGAACTTGATGAATCAACTTGGACTGATTTAACCGAAGACCAAGTAAGCGACTATTATCGCAATGAGCATATTCCTTTTGCGGGAGTGCCCTCCTCGGCTGAGTGGAACCAAGTTTTCAAGCCCCAATATGACATTGGCGATAATTGCAATTCTACGAGGAAGCATTAAGACATGGCGAGCCTCAAGGCCCTGAAAATGCGGATCAACTCGGTCAAGTCGACCCAGAAGATCACCAAGGCGATGAAGATGGTCGCCGCTGCCAAGCTGCGCCGCGCGCAGGAAGCAGCCGAAGCGTCGCGTCCTTATGCCGAACGGCTTGAGGCTGTGGTGGCGAGCATCGCGTCGAAGGTCACCGTTGGCCCGCAATCTCCGAAACTGCTCGCTGGCACCGGCAAGGATCAGGTGCATTTGCTGGTCGTGGCAACCTCGGACAAGGGCCTCGCTGGCGCATTCAACACCAATATCGTGCGGTTAGCACGCAAGAAAGCCGAAGAGCTTCGTGCTGCTGGCAAGACCGTCAAATTCTACACCATCGGCAAGAAGGGCAAGGACCAACTGGGCCGGACCTATCGCAGCGATATCATCAACTCGATCGAACCTGGCGATTTGGGCAAGCTGACTTTTGCCGATGTGCAGGGTTACGCCGAAGATTTGAACACGCGGTTTGAGGCAGGCGAGTTCGACGTCGCGCATTTGCTGTTTTCGAAATTTGGCAGCGTACTTAATCAGGTGCCAACCGCCATTCAGTTGATGCCCGTTGCGATTGCCGAAACCAGCGGCGCGGTCGGCGTTTCGGCATCGGTTGAATATGAACCCGACGAGGAAGAAATCCTCGCCGACCTGCTACCGCGCAACGTTGCAGTGCAACTACTCCGCGCTAACCGCGAAAACGCGGCGTCGGAGCAGGGCTCGAAAATGACGGCAATGGACAACGCAACGCGCAACGCCGGCGAAATGATCAACAAGCTGACCATCCAGTATAACCGCACCCGTCAGGCGGCGATTACCACTGAACTTATCGAAATTATTGCTGGCGCGGAAGCGCTGTAGCAACAGATTAAACATTGGCGCAGAAGCGCTCTAAGCAGAACTAAAGGCAAGGAAGAAACACATGGCATCCGCTGCTCCCACCCAAGTCAAAGCCCCTCGCAAGCGCGCGACGAAGGCCCCTGCCCCGCAAGCTGGCTCGGGCGCGACCGTTGCTAACATGGCTGGCGCTACCGGCCGTATCAGTCAGGTCATCGGCGCTGTTGTCGACGTTAGCTTCACCGGTCAACTGCCCGCCATTCTGAATGCGCTTGAAACCGAAAACAACGGCAACCGGCTCGTCCTCGAAGTTGCTCAGCATCTCGGCGAAAACACCGTCCGCACCATTGCTATGGACGCGACCGAAGGTCTGACCCGCGGTCAGCCAGTGCGCGACACCGGAAGCCAGATCCGCGTTCCAGTCGGCCCGATGACCCTCGGCCGGATCCTAAACGTTATCGGCGAGCCAATCGACGAACGTGGTCCTGTCAATGCAGCAACTACCGCGCCTATCCAAGCAGAAGCGCCTTTGTTCGTTGACCAGTCGACCGAAACCAGCATCCTGGTCACCGGCATCAAGGTTATCGACCTGATCGCACCTTACGCAAAGGGCGGCAAGATCGGCCTGTTCGGCGGCGCTGGCGTTGGCAAGACCGTTCTCATTCAGGAACTGATCAACAACATCGCCAAGGGCCACGGCGGAACTTCGGTGTTTGCTGGCGTTGGTGAGCGTACCCGCGAAGGTAACGACCTTTATCACGAATTCCTCGACGCCGGCGTTATCGCCAAGGACGCCGACGGCAACCCCACCCCAGAAGGTTCCAAGGTTGCTCTCGTGTTCGGCCAGATGAACGAGCCTCCCGGCGCGCGCGCGCGCGTGGCTCTGTCCGGCCTCGCCATGGCGGAATATTTCCGCGATGAAGAAGGACAGGACGTGCTGTTATTCTTCGATAACATCTTCCGCTTTACCCAAGCAGGGTCGGATGTGTCGGCGCTGCTGGTGCGTTTTCCTTCCGCAGTGGGCTATCAGCCGAC
>JANPAM010000466.1:0-1603 GCA_031429915.1 Sphingomonadales bacterium
TCTGAATTCCGCCGAAACATCGGTCGCTGCGGGCAGCGTCATCCGCGTTCCCAATATCGCCGACGTGCAATTAGCTGTGGTTGAAAATGATGAGCGCGGCTGGGCTGGAACTTTACAAGCCCTTGGCGTCGCTTCTGAGCAACCGAAAGCCGCCAAGGTAGTGGTCGACAAATCCGAAGGGATATTGCGGGTATTTGATGCCAACGATAAGATCATCGCTTCGTTTCCGGCAACAATGGGGAGTTCGCACGATCCGCTACCTTTGGGGAACTGGACCATCAAGGGCGTCGCCCGCAATCCTGAATTCCATTACAATCCCAAATTATTCTGGGACGTCAGCGACAGCAAGGACAAATTGCTGTTACCTCCGGGTCCGAACGGCCCGGTTGGGGTCGTGTGGATCGACCTTTCGAAACCGCATTACGGCATTCACGGAACCAGCGAACCGCACACAATCGGTCGGGCGGAAAGCCACGGGTGCGTTCGTTTGTCAAACTGGGACGCGGCAAAGCTTGCGGGAATGGTCAAAACAGGCGTTAAGGCCGTCTTTCAGAAGTAGAGCTTAGCCCCGCAGCGCAGTCCGGTCGGCCCAGTGCGCGTGTGTGCCACTGCTTATTTTGTGCGGCAACGCGATGCGGCATACCGGTCCTTCGGCAAAGCGTTTGCAGTCGATTAATATACATTCAGACGTTCCGCGATTTTCGTCGGTGATGAAGCTGACCAGATATCCGTCGTCCTCATCGACCGCTCCCACCCGTGGCGCAAAGGGTGCTTCGCTGCCGTAGCGGCCTTCTTCGAGCATCACATCCCAGCTTGCGCCCGAATGCAGGTCGTGTTTCACAAAGCCGGTAAATAGGAACCAGCCGGGCTTCGAAGTGGTGCTGTAGGCGTAGCGGTAGGGTTGCCCCTGAAAGCGCTGGTTGATCATCCCGAATTCGAGAATGCGGTTGTCGAGCCGTTCTTCTTTGGTCGTCCCGTCGGCGAGATTGAACCGCCAGCGGTGCAACTTCGGCTTAAAACTATGCTCGTCGACATAGGCCATCATATGCGCATATTCGCCGCCGCTTTCGATTGGCGGCGGGTAAGGGTCTTCCTCGAAATAGCCGTCGAGCACAACCTCGTCACCGTCCTCATAAGCGTTAATGAAGTGGAGCACGAAGGTTGGGTCAGCCTCAAACCAGCGGATGTCTTCTGGCTGACCATAACGCGGGATCAGCGCAAAGCGCGATGGCAGGCCTTCGTGCAGCCGCGTGACATGGACATCGCGCTTCAGCAATTCGGCATCCCAGAACAGAGGGAAGTCGCAGAAGATCGACCAGTTCGAGGTGAACATCATGTCGTGCGGCAGGCGCGGTCCGGGCAGCGGAATCGGCACATAATGCGCGAGTTTGCGGTCAGCGCCGACCACGCCGTAGTGCATGTAAGGCGGGTGTTTCGAGTAATTGAAAAACAGCAACTCACCGGTACGCTCATCGACCTTGGGATGCGCCGAGATGCCGTCGAGCGGAACCCAAGAAGCGACGCCTTCTTGCTCAAGCGTTTCGGGGTCCATCACATAGCCCTCGCCGCATTGATAGAAGGTGGCGATGGCCTTTCCGGCGTG
>JANPAM010000467.1:0-1894 GCA_031429915.1 Sphingomonadales bacterium
GGTGAAAGCCGCCCTCGTTTAATGAGCCTATCGCCGCAATGGCTTGACGAACTGCGTGCTCGAACGACGCTTTCGGCGTTGATTGGGCGGACGGTTAAGGTCACCAAGGCGGGGCGCGAGTTTAAGGCCTGTTGCCCGTTCCACAACGAGAAGACGCCCAGCTTCACAATCAACGACGAAAAGGGTTTCTACCACTGCTTCGGCTGTTCGGCCCACGGTGACGCGATCCGGTGGATGACCGACCAGCGCGGTTTGTCGTTTATGGATGCGATCAAGGAACTGGCGTCCGAGGCCGGAATGGAAGTCCCTGCCCCCGACCCGAAAGCCGCCAAACTGGCCGAGGAACGCTCCGGTTTACATGACGTCATGGCGGCAGCTCAGGACTGGTTCGTAGATGAACTCAATGGAATTGAGGGGGCAGCGGCTCGAACTTACTTAAAAAACAGGGGGATCAAAGAAGAGACAATTGAAGAGTTTGGTTTTGGTTTCGCACCGGACAGCCGCGCAAAATTAAAGCGCGCACTATCAAGATATGAAGTGCCCATACTGGTGGAGGCAGGCTTATTGATCGCCGTGGATGACAAGGAACCCTACGACCGGTTCCGTGGCCGCCTGATGATCCCGATCCGCGACCCGCGCGGGCGCGTCATTGCGTTCGGTGGTCGAATCCTTGGCGAAGGCGAGCCCAAATATCTGAACTCCCCCGACACGCCGCTCTTCGACAAGGGCCGCACGCTTTACAATCTCGACAAATGTTCGCCAGCCTCGCGGCAAACGGGGCGGGTCATCGTGGTCGAGGGCTATATGGACGTCATCGCCATCGCCCAGGCTGGCTTCGCCGACGCGGTCGCGCCACTCGGCACTGCGCTGACCGAACAACAAATCCAAATGCTGTGGAGAATGACCGAAAAGCCGCTACTTTGCTTCGACGGCGATGCAGCGGGGCAGAAGGCGGCTTTGCGAGCCGCATTGCGGGCGCTGCCGCTATTGAAACCAGGGCACAGCCTGCAATTTGTCACGCTACCCGACGGTCAGGACCCCGACGACTTGGTAAAGAAGTCCGGCCCCAAAGCACTGGCGGCGTTGCTGGAGGCCTCTGAACCCCTCGTAGAACGCCTATGGCGCTCCGAAGTCGCTGCTGGCCCCCTCGCTACACCTGAAGACCGGGCAGGCCTTAAACAGCGTCTCGGAGCGCATATGGCCAACATCGCCGACGGCGAAATTCGCCGCCATTATGCCGATGCGTTACGCGAGCGCTTTGACACGCTATTCGCAGCAAAACCTCGCGTGCCATTCGTCCCCGGCAACAAAGGCCAAAAGCGCGACTGGCGGAAGCCCCAAATCCTGCCGCCTGGCGCCGAAACCAAAAGCTTCAACGCCAAAAGTTCGGACTTTCTGGTGCAGGGGGTGTTGGGCGCGCTACTGCGCAACCCCGCTTTAATTCAACGCCATCAAGAAGCGCTGAGCGATTTCGTCCCGACCGATGCGAATCATGCGAAATTGCTCGGCGCGATCCTCGATGCAAGTTTTGCCAAAGAATTGCTTGATACAGACGCCTTACTTACCATATTGGGGGAGAAGTTGTATAATGTCGCCATATCGCTCCTCCACAGCAACGGCAAAGTTTTTGCTTTCAATCGTGGGGAGAACGGGGATGGTGGCGACGGATTATCCAACGCTTCCAAGGAATTGGGTGAAGCAATCAAGCTAATGAAGCAGCGTCCTGCGCTGGAAGAAGCTCTGGAACACGCCACGCGGTTGGCGAGTTTGGAGATGACCGACGATACGTTTGCCGAGCAGCAACGCTTGCGCACGGAGAAAAAGGCATTTGACGACCGCATCATCGAATTTTTTCGGCGTGATACGGACGGTTTATAAGATTATTTGAGGATTA
>JANPAM010000468.1:0-1954 GCA_031429915.1 Sphingomonadales bacterium
CTTCACGCCCCAGTGCTTAAGCGGCGAATAGGTGGTGATACCCGCACAGAGCAACGGCGCGACAGCGGCGAGATCAGCTTCGTCGTGGCCAATGCTGAGTACGAAGCCCTGATCGACGACTATATGATCCGAATACCCGCCGAAGGTGTGGCCGCCGAGAACCGTATCTGAGCCATTGTAGGTGCCGACGAAGCCCGTGGTTTCGCAATATTGGTCCTCGCCGTCGACGCACGACCTGCAGTGACCGCAGCTGTCGACCATGCAACCGACGCCGACCGTCTGGCCAACCACGAAGCGTTTGACGTCATGACCGATCGCGGTGACGCGCCCCACGATCTCATGCCCCGGCACGCATGGATAGCGCGTTCCGCTCCACTCGCCGCGCGCCGTATGCAGGTCCGAATGGCAGACCCCACAAAATAGGATATCAATCGCCACGTCGTTTGAACCGGTCTCGCGCCTATCAAATGAAAAGGGCGCGAGCGGTGTTTTGGCCGAATGCGCGGCGTAGCCGCAGGCGGTGGTGGTCATGGGGTCTTTTCCAGTGTTATTGTTTTATGAAAACGGGGGAACCCGCGTCGAGTGCCCCGTTAAAGTTACATTCAACCAAATTTGTCAGGCTAGTGTCAAACCAACATCGACATTGTTGCGGGTAGCGTTCGAATAAGGGCAAATCTGGTGCGCCGCGTCGACCAGCTGCTGCGCTTGCTCGGGGTCAAGCCCTGGCAGCGCGACCTCCAGATCGGCAGTAATGCCAAACCCTCCTTCGCTCCGCGGCCCTATACCCACAGTCGCGGTAACCGCCGCATCGTCTGGGACTTTCACTTTCAGCTGCTGTCCCGCGACTTTCAAGGCGCCAATGAAGCACGCTGCATAGCCAGCTGCGAACAACTGCTCGGGGTTGGTCCCGTCTCCGCCTGCGCCACCTAGCTCAGCGGGGGTAGAAAGCTTTACTTCAAATCGCCCGTCCTGCGACTTCGCCGCGCCGTCACGGCCGCCGTTTGCACTCGCAGTGGTTCGGTATTTCACATCAACAGCCATGATATTTCCTTGTCGCTATAATATATATCGTGATAAAGACATAGCTACTTTGTTTTCGATTGTCCATACTTTACGAACTAGCCAGGATAGAAAAAAGGAAGGGTCTTATGGCTGATAAACTACCGAAGTCATTGGCGCTCGATAGTCAGCTTTGCTTCTCGCTGTACGGCGCGTCGATGGCGATGACGCGCGTCTATAAACCGTTGCTTGATCGGCTTGGCATAACATATCCGCAGTATCTTGTAATCAACACGTTGTGGGAAGAGGATGGCCGCACGATCGGCGCAATCGCTGAACGCCTATCACTCGAGTCGAGCACGATAACGCCGCTGGTGAAGCGACTTGAGACAGCTGATATAGTCACGCGATCACGTGATTTAGATGATGAGCGAGTAGTACGTGCAAATTTGACAGCGAAAGGCCGGGCTATGCGCTCCGAAGGGGATTGTATCGCCCAACGGGTTTTTGAGAGTACCGGCTTGTCCACCTCCAAGGTGCAGCAGCTTACGATCCAGCTGCAATTGCTCCGCCGTGCGCTTTCAAGCACTGAGAGGGCCGGATGATCGCTGCCTATTCTTATATGCGCTACAGTGTAGGCCGCTTTCCTGATGCCAATGTGTCGTTTGAGAAGGGGCATTATAACGCATCTCGACCATGGTTATCCATGCTTCCATGGCCCCGCTCCATCATGCACCGTCTCCTTGTCTTAATGCAAATTCGGGCATCGTCCGGAGTAATGCGAGCGAGTGACCAGTATTCCTTGAAGGCAGGGCAAACATCTGCGTAATCAGTCTGCGCGGCGACGCATCACAACCTCCGGAGGCGCGAGTTGCCCAAGCTGTTTAGTCCGCTCACTCTCAAGGACGTGACCCTGCGTAATCGCATCGCGATGTCGCCGATGACCATGTACCGT